>CADBAC010000311.1 GCA_902792495.1 Ruminococcus flavefaciens
TGAAAAATAAGGTGGATTTTCCGATATACAGTGTAAACGATTTTATTCCTTTGGTATTATGATAAGAAACAATTCGTTTTAATATTAGGAGGTACAATTTTGAAAAATACGATAAATGATCTGGAAAGGGAAAAATGTACCGCCTGTTCAGCCTGCTGCAACTCCTGCCATTTCAAAGCAATAACAATGCAGGAGGATAAGGACGGATTCGTCTATCCATTTATCAACAAGGAAGCGTGTACAGAATGCGGTATGTGTGCCAGAAGCTGTCCTGTGCTGAATCCGGTCAAGTATAATAAGAAACCGCCTGAACTCTTTGCTGTACGTGCTTCTGATACGATAAGGGAAAGAAGTTCATCGGGCGGAATGTTCACGGTCCTTGCAGAGGAGATAATATCCCGTGGCGGTTATGTCTGCGGTGCGGCTTTTGACGATGATCTGAAGCTGAAACATATCATTGCGGACAGCGCAGATAAGCTTGGACCTATCCGTGGATCAAAGTATGTTCAGAGCGAAACAGGCATGATCTATCGTGAGATCGAGAAGCTTCTGAAATCAGGAAAGCCTGTGCTGTTTACAGGAACTCCCTGTCAGGCGGCAGGCCTTCGTTCTTATCTTCGCAAGGATTACGATGATCTTTACATTATGGATGTACTGTGTCACGGTGTGCCTTCACAGAAGATATTCAGACAGTATCTCTCAGAGAATTTTTCCGGCAAGCAGATCAAGGAAGTGCGCTTCCGTGATAAGCGCTTCGGCTGGAGTTCCGAGCATATTCTAATAACTATGCAGGACGGAAGCGAGTATACTGCGGATAACAAGACTGACCCCTATCTTATCGGATTCTACAGGAATATCACACTCAGAGAATCCTGCGGAGACTGTCCTTTTGCGGAATTCCCACGGCAGGGCGACTTTTCTGTGGGAGATTTCTGGGGTATAAGCAAGCATGACAAGACTCAGAATGACGGAAAGGGAACTTCTATCGTTTATGTAAACAATAAAAAAGCGAAGAAGCTGTTTGATTCATTGTCTTCAAAGCTTCAGATAAAGGAATTCGATTTTCAGACCACTGAAGTAAAGAACAGGATACATTCCCATTACCCTTTGAACGCTAACAGATACAGGCTTTTCAAGTTCATGAGAGAAGAGGGGCTTTCCTATGAAAAGGCACTGAAAAAGGCGCTTAGCCGCAAGTTTGACATAGGAGTTGTCAGCAATTACTACGCAGGCAATTTCGGCGGCTCACTTACTCAGTATGCGCTTTATAATACCCTTGAGAATATGGGCTATTCATGCCTGATGATAGAGCGTCCTGCTGATGCACCGGGAAAGGCATCGCTGGAATCGATGAAGAATATCTATATCGAGTTGCCATATCCTTCTGCGGCAATATCCATGCAGAGAAAAACAAAAGCAGAAATGGCTGACTTTAATAAATACTGCGATACGTTTGTAGTAGGTTCAGACCAGCTTTTCCAGTATGCACTCTATAATCTGCTTGGACGTTTTGTCACACTTGACTGGGTGGATGACCACAAAAAGAAAATAGCATATGCGGCTTCTTACGGTCATGACCGGGTTTGGGGCGACAGGGAAGTATTGGCCGAAATGGGCTATTATATGAGAAAGTTCGATGCTTTTTCTGTCCGTGAAAAAAGCGGTGTTGATATTTCAAAAAATGATTTCGGAGTAAAAGCTGAGTGGGTACTGGATCCCGTTTTTCTCTGTGAACCGAGATATTACGATCAGCTTATAGCAAAATCACAGCGCAAGCTTCCCAAGCATTACATAGGCTCATACATTCTCGATCCTTCTGAGGATAAGGCTGCTATACTGAAAAAGGCGCAGAAGGTGCTTGGATTCAAAGCACAGATCTTTTCCGAATTCAACCATTCCGATGAATATGTTAGTTCTCTCAGCGGTCTGGATGTACAGCATCTTAAAGTTGAGGAAAGACTTCAGCTGATAAAGAACTGTGATTTCTTTGTTACAGATTCTTTCCACGGTACCTGCTTTGCGATCATAATGGGCAAGCCGTTTATTTCGATCCTGAACAAAAACAGAGGCGGAAGCAGATTTGAGTCCCTTCTTTCAATGTTCGGTATCAGCAACAGGCTTATCCATGAAAGCAAGGACCTTGAAAACAATACAACGATATTTGAAGCTATTGATTTTGACAAGGTCTACAAGGTGCTGGATTCCGAAAGGAAACGATGTCTTGCATGGCTGAAAAACGCTCTTGAAGCTGAGAAAAAGTATGAGTTCAGTGATTACGATGTCCTCATCAGGCTTATCAAGCAGCAGCAGGCAGAGATAGATTCTCTCAAAAGGCAGGTGAAAATGCTGTCAGGCGGTTCAGACAGCGGATTGAATTCCATCAGCGGTGTTTATGAATATCTCGATGAACTGAAAAAAACTCCTGATGACTATACTATTTTCCTTTCTGTCAAGGATACTCCGGGTATGTCGCTGAATAATGACATTTCCGGAAAGCTGAGGGATCTTGGTCTGAAAACCGATCTTCATGACAAACACTGGAAGTCATTTGCAGCTGTAATAGACAGCGGAAAGGCGGTTTATGAGAGCATTTCCGACAATCTTATAAAAGAGTCGCTTAATGTAAACGGCAATAATGTTGATATTGTAAGCGGCAATCTTAAGTCGGGAAATGTATCAAAGATCGTGATAAACAACACCGAATATTCCGTAAACAGACGAGGAATAAATATAGTTGTCATTGATAAAAAAACCGATCATATTGCAGATTCAGTGTGCTTTGATATGCATCTGAAAGAGTATAAATGCTACAGATGACGGCTTAATGCAAACTCCCCGGGATAACCGTGGTACTCATACAGCAGCTTTATATGTATTTATCGGAGGAAAACCTTTCTGAGGAAAGGTTCTTCCCCCGTACCCCCTTTCCAAAGACTTTTAATAGAATTTTGCCCCCATATAGGGCGCACCTGAAAAAAATGAT
>CADBAC010000312.1 GCA_902792495.1 Ruminococcus flavefaciens
GACTTTTAATAGAATTTTGCCCCCATATAGGGCGCACCTGCAAGAAATGATAAGTTCAGACTTATCTGGTGTGCGCCCTATATGGGGGCAAAATTAATAGTCTTGGGGAGAGTTCGAGAAAAATCCTTCTTCAAAACGTCTACCTTGATAATACATATAAAACTTCTATAAGAGTACCAAGGTTACGGTACACAGGCTTTTTTATTTACGACACGGATACCGCTCCCCTGTTGTCAGAGCAATAAAGATAAACTATAAAAACCCATAAAAATAAAGTATATAATTCCTATTGACAAAGTATGCTATAAATGCTATACTATTTTTGGGATAATCAGACCTTGCAGGTCTCATCATGTACCTGCATACCAATTCTGTTTTCGGAGGCGATCATCATGTGTAACTGTAGTGAATGTGACATGGAAATATATATGATCGGTCTGCCCGTATCTGCTGTTTAGCGGTGTTACCTTACATCTTTCAGTGATATGCGGCTTCGGACTGATATACGCAGCATAACCGCCCATTATCGGGCACGGCACTGAAAGTGAGTAATTTTATGAAACATATTGAAGTAATATCCCTCGACAGGATCGGTCTTATCGGCGACATAACCAATGTCATAAGGCGGATGAACGGTAACATCTCAGATCACACTGCCAATGTGAAAAATGACGGAAAAGGCATATCTATTTCTGTATTCTCCGCTGATGTGGAATTCGGAGAAGGCTTCAATGCGGATAGCGCATTCAGACGGCTCAGAAAGATCAGAAACGTCAGACAAGTCAGCATTACCGACAAATGAGGTGAAGGATATGAAGAACAGCAATTATTTTTACGGCGGAAATTTCGGCATCGAACGTGAGACTCTCCGTGTGGACAGCCACGGCAGGCTTGCACAGACTCCCCATCCTTTCGGAGATGATGAGCATATCACCCGTGATTTCTGCGAAAATCAGATAGAGATAGTAACGCCCGTATGCCACGATATCGATTCGGCACTGGAGTCACTCGAATCCCTCGATAAGAAGGTAAGGGACGTTCTCCGAGAAAAGGGCGAGAGTATATGGCTTTACAGCAATCCTCCCCATTTCGACTCGGAGGACGATATCCCTATTGCGGATTTCGTCGGAGACCACTCCTCAAAGCGCAGTTACAGAGAGGTACTTGAACAGAAATACGGAAAGCGCCTCATGCTTTTTTCAGGCATTCATTTCAACTTTTCATTCGATCAGCGCTTCCTTGATGAACTGCGTCCCGAAGGCGAGGACAGCCGTACATTCACAGACAGGGTCTATATGCACCTTTACAAACAGCTGATGGTCCACAGCTGGCTCATCGTTCTGCTTACAGCCGCAAGTCCCTACTACGACGCATCACTTGACGGTGACGGCAGAAGCGGCATTATCATGAGCGAATACACTTCCCTGAGAAACAGCAGAAGGGGCTACTGGAACAAATTCCTGCCCATTCTCGATCACCGTGACCTCAGAACATTTACAGGCAGTATCAAAAAGCATATCGTAACGGGTTCGCTTTACTCAGCAAGCGAGCTTTATCTCCCTGTAAGACTGAAGCCGAGAGGTGTGAACAGTCTTGAAAATCTGGCAAAGAACGGTGTTGACCACATCGAACTGAGAATGTTCGACCTTAACCCTTCCGCATCTGTCGGCATAGACAGCAGAGACCTGCACTTCACTCATTTCCTCATGCTGTATCTGCTTTCTCAGCCCGATATACCATTCGATCCGCAGGCACAGGAAAAGGCTGTCAGAGAGCACAAAGAGGCTGCGCTTTTAGCTGTCAGCCATGAACTTCTTGAACGTGGTGAGGATATACTCACGGAAATGGAGGACTTTTTCAGCGACAACAATGATGCACTGAGTATTATAGCCTACGAAAAGCAGAAATTCGAGGAACGCAAGGTCTGTAATACCATTGCTGATAAAAACATCTTCGGTTAAGGCGGTGATATGATATGTGCGAGCTTTTAGGCTTCACTTCGGCAAAAAATACTGATATATCAGATTATCTCAGGACGTTCTACTCTCACAGCGTAAAGAATCCTCACGGCTGGGGACTTATGTATGAAAACGGCGGACGTGAGATACTCAAAGAAGCTGTATGTGCCAGCGAGAGCAGTTATCTTAATGATGTGATAGACAGTATGCCGGAACAGAAAAACACTCTTGCACATATCAGGTTCGCTACAGTAGGCTCTATACAGGAGGAAAACTGCCACCCTTTCACAGGCACCGATATTTCGGGAAGAGAATGGACTCTCATCCATAACGGCACTATCTTCAACAGCAGATACGATTTCCGCTACTGCTCTGAACAGAAAGGCGATACCGATTCCGAGAGATTGTTCCTCTCAATGATGGACACCATCAACAGCCGCCTTGAAAAGTCGATCCCTACCGAAAGAGCAAGGTTCGAGCTTATCAATGATTTTATCGCAGAGAAAGCTCCGAGAAACAAACTCAACCTTATGATATTCGACGGCGACCTGCTGTACGTCCATAAAAATCTGAAAAATACCCTCAGCTTCAAGCGCCTTGAAAACGGCATAGTCTTTTCGACTTCGCCCCTCGATAACGGACTGTGGGTGCCCTTTCCGATGGCTCAGGTCATCGCTTATAAAAACGGCCGTGAGGTCTATCGTGGAGAGCGCCATAAAGGCACTTTCGTCCCGACTATAGAGTATATCACGGCTATGGATGCTATGTATATATAAAAACAAAACTGCGGTACTCAACCGTGATACTCATATAGAAGCTTTATACGCATTTATCTGGTGAAACCTTTCTGAGGAAAGGTTCCCTCTGACGGAGGCGGTACCCTCTGTCAGCTTCGCTGACATCTCCCTACCCCGTAGGGAGTCTACCCCCGCCCCCCCTTCCAAAGACTTTTAATAGAATTTTTGCCCATTATAGGGCGCACTTGAAAGAAATGAAAAATTATTACTTTACTGGATACTGAAAGTTTTAGGAAAGGAGTTTGAGGATGACTCCCCACAGTGTGGGGAGATGTCCGAAGGACAGAGGGGACAGGTCCCAGTTAGGGAAACCCTTTTTCAAAAGGGTTTCCCTCAATAGACTCATGTAAAAAATTCTATAAGAGTACCGAGGTTATGGGTAATTCAGGAGTACCGCAGTTTTTCATTTATCCGCCGACAAACGGGTACAGCTGACGAATAGCATGAACGTCATTATTATAAGCATCACCGAAGGCACAGGTGACTGTGAACTGTAAAGACGGACGTTTATACTTGATACGGCTTTCAGCTGATGCCGCAGGAATATCGGAGTTATCAGCCTGCATACCGCTCCGCTTAAAACTGCCGATGCGGCACGTATGAGTATGACGGCTCCGACGGAAAAACGTCCCTTTATCAGTGCGCAAATCTGAAACAGCACACACACTCCGCCGAATGAAGTCAGTGCACACAGGAAGGGCAGAAGTGTGAAGTCGTCACGGGGAAGCGGCCCTGTGCCCGTTATATCGACAGCGCCACGTATCAGCGATACCGCTGTGTCCTGCGGAAGTGAGGTCAGCCGTGACACTAAGCCGCCTGCTTTCCGGTAAATGCCCGTAGCTTCAAGGAATGCGGATATCACCGAGAATGCCGTTACGGTAAAGCATATGACAGCCATTGACCTGCCGCTTGCTGTTATGCTTTCGGTAAGAGTGCCGGCAGTAAGATCTATACCCTTTCTGCCGCCGTATCCGGAAAGATCGCTCTTTTTCAGAAATGGCGAAAGCACAAGCGCAAGTATGACATTCGCCGCAGCTGCCGAAAGAGTCACGATTACTCCCGCTGACGGGAGACTGTAATATTTCCCTGAGATGAATCCGAATACAAATGCAGGCCCTGCACCAAAGCAGAGACCTGACAGAACAGAGGCCGTTTCCCGTGAAATGGCCTTTTTTTCGTGCATTTCAAGTATCATTGATGTGCCCACAGGATAGCCTGCAAATGCCGAGAATGAAAATATCGCCATAATACAGCCGTCCATGCCGAAAACCGCCCTTGATATTCGTCCCATTGCTTTCGGTGTATGTGTGAGGATGCCGCTTCTGACTATCACCGCCGACACTATCATCATTGCGTAAAGTGACGGTATAACTGTCAGCAGACAGCGCTGTACTGCCTCAGAAACCGCTTTTCCCGTCAGCTGGGGACGGAATGTGCACAGCATAAAAAATATAAGTACAGCCGCTGTTTTTACAGCTGTGAGAATTTTCCGAGCATATCTTTTCATAATCATCACCCAATAAATCATATTATGGAATGGACGAAGATTATGATTCTTACGGAGGAAAGATATGTTTGAAAAAATTGCCGACAGTACAAGGGATGCCCTTTTTCTCAACGCAGGCATTTATATCGAGGACAATAAGGTCATGACAGTGGAAAACTGTGAACGTATCGAGGAATACAACGATATATTCATTCAGCTTCTGTCAGGCGGACTTATCATAAGAGTATGGGGGAATGAACTTCGTGCCTGCGGTTACCGCACAAAAGGGCTTGTCATAAGGGGACATATCTCACGGATAGAATTCGACAAAAGAAAGGGGCGCAGTCATGCTGAGGAGAAGGATAAGGATAAACGCTGAGGGAAAGGAACTTTACAGATTCATCAACAGCATCCACAGCGAAGGAGTCGCCTGTTTCGGGCAGTATTGCCGCTGTGACGTTTTCTGCGCCGAGATATACCGCCGTGACCTGAAAAAAGTCCGCAGGCTTGCGGAGGAATGCGGTGTACAGCTGAAAGAAGCGGAATACCGTTCATTTATGAGGTATCTGTCAGGCTACAGGCACAGATACGGCATCGCTGTCGGTATCGCTGCCGCTTTTCTCGGATGCGTCTTTTTCTCACAGACTGTGGTAACTATCGAAATACAGGGAAATGAGCGTATCAGCAGCGATTCTGTAATGTCTGTGCTTTCAGAACTTGATATCCGCAGGGGAAGCAGGATACGTGACCTCGACCTCCATTACTGCGAAAATGAACTTGAAATAATGATGGACGATATCGCATGGGCAGGTATCCGCCGTACAGGCAACCGCATTGTGGTCCAGATAAAGGAGACCGTGGAAAAGCCCGAAATGCTTCATGAGAGGATACCCTGCAATATCGTCGCAGACAGGGATGCGGAAATTACCTATATGTCGGTGCATAAGGGAATGTCCATGCATAAGGAGGGAGACTTCGTCCCCGAGGGAACACTCCTCGTCAGCGGCATAAAAGAGACGGAAAAAGGAAGGATGACGCTTCATCATGCCGCAGCTGACATCAAAGGTATCTACGAGGAAACGGAGGTCTTCACCGAAAAGTACCGCCCCGTCAGATACGTTCCCACAGGTAAAAAGAAAAAAGAGCGGAAACTGAGACTTTTCAGCCTGGATATACCGCTTTTTCCGCTCAATGATACCTACGAAAACTGCGTGAGGACTTCGCAGGTAAAGTATATGAAAGTTTTCGGGAATGACCTCCCCGTAGGCATTGTCACCGATACCGTAAGCGAGACCGTACTCACAGACGAACCGCTTTCCGACGAGGAACTCGATAAACTGCTTATGGAGAAAATGTACCTCTATGAGAAGAATTTTCTCTCCGACTGCAAGATCATAAAGCGTGACGTAAAACGTGAAAAAAGCGATGATTCAGTATCTTTCAGGACTTCATACAAACTCGAAGGCACTATCTGCCGCCAGAAAGAAATATTCATAAAATAAAGACGGTACCCTTAAAGGTACCGTCTCAGTCTGTCAATAAAGGCAGATTTAATGTGGAATTATCGGGCGGACGAGGGCGTCCGCCCCTACAATACGGCTATTCTCCGAGAATGTTTTTGTAGGGG
>CADBAC010000313.1 GCA_902792495.1 Ruminococcus flavefaciens
ATACTGCTGATGGATTCTTCCGACTTCCTGCACTTGTCGGAGGAGCCGCTGATGAAAATGTATTGCACCGTCGAAGCGATAGTTCTCAGAGAGGGGGGAGAACCGGAATCATAAATGACCTGTAACAAAGGGGAAATGAAGGTAGCCGTTCTGTTGTTACGATGCGTTGTACATCTCATTACAATATTATTATACTCATAATCGCAGCAAAAACAATCAACTAAAGTATCTATTTAAGAAGATTATTTTTTTCGTGGACAGAAAATATGTAAAATAGTCTTGCAATATGGCTCGGGATATGATACAATAGTACACATAAGGAAGATGTTTCTTCAACCCCGAAAGGAGCTTTTCATGAGCAAAAGAATCTTACTCGGAGTTATTGCCGCTGACTGCCATATAAGCTTTCAGGCAGAGTTACTCCGGGGTATCATCTCTCAGAGCTTCCGTTCAAACTGTGATTTAGCCATTTTTGCTCCTCTCCATAATTTTGCTCTTACATCGCTGCATAAAGACACAGAAAAACAGATTTTTGAACTGTTATTCTCTGACAGGACCGACGGACTTATCTATGACAGAAATACCATACAGAATGACGATATGAGGGCTTACATCGACGAGCTTTGCCGTAATTCGGGCAAGCCTGTAATGCTTCTCGATTCCAGCGACCATAAGAATTTCGAGACTACCTCCGTGGACGACTGCGACGCTTTTGAGACCATAACCGACCATCTCATCGAAGTTCACGGCAAACGGAAAATATACTGCCTGACAGGGCCGAAAAAGACCTACAGCGCCGAACAGCGCCTCAGCGGATACCTGCGCTCCATGAAAAAGCATGGTATCTCCGTAGGCAGGGAATGGACGATATACGGCGATTTCTGGCACAATGCCGCCAACGAACTGGCAAGGCGCATAATTTCGGGGGAGCTTGAACGCCCCGAAGCTGTGGTCTGCGGCAACGATGTTTCTGCTATAATCCTCTGCAATGCCCTTATCGAGGGAGGCATAAAAGTCCCCGAGGATATAGCCGTAACGGGCTATGACGATTCCCCCGAAGCGAAGCAGAATTCCCCCTCCATCACCAGCTACAGCCGCCCCAATTTTCAGCTTGGCGCAGAGGCTGTGCGCCGCCTTTACCGCATAATCACCGGAAAGATATGCAGTAAGGTCCGCAACGAATACGGCGGACTTTCATTCGGACAAAGCTGCGGATGCCGCCAGAACACGGATATCCGCAAAAAAGAAAGCAGATGCGACATAATCAACAAGCGCTATGAGAATTACTTTCTCTACGGCGATATGCTTTTCGATATCAGCAATACGGGAAATATATCGGATTTTGCCGACAGACTGGACAACTACACATTTTTCCTGCACAAGATGAAGAATCTGAGGATATGCCTGACGGACAGCTTTATCCGTTCCACATCCTCGACCTCTGCGGATAATGCCGCTGTAAATCTGGGTTTCGGCAAAGACAGCCCCATGCACGTTGTTCTTGCGAAATCATCGGTAAGCCGTGAGTACGGCATGGACGATATCTTCACGGCTTCGGATGTGCTTCCTGATTTCACAGGAGGGAAGAAATATCCCTCGGCATATTATATTTCTCCGCTCCACTACAACGACAATTTCTTCGGCTATTCTGCGCTGTCATTCGGAAAAGTCCCAATGACTTTCTCTCCCATTTACTATCAGTGGATAAACTACGTCAACGTGGCGCTTGAGCAGATGCGGATACGTGCCATACTGAACAATACCGTCCTTTCCGCAGGCAAAGCCCTTATGCACGACGACGTTACGGGAATGCCCAACAGAAACGGAATTTGCAGCATTTTCAGGGAAAAGCTGGCGCAGTCGGCCTCTCACAGCCTTACCGTGGAATGCATAGCCGCCGAACTTCACGGACTGAAAAAGGCCTACTATCAGGACGGCGAGGAGAAAAGCAACCGCATAACCAACAACTTTGCGGCGATACTGAAAAAATGCGCCGCTCCCGATGAGATAGTGGGAGTATGGTCACCGCAGATGTTCTGCATTATCAGCTTCGGAAATGACCGCACCGAGAAGGTCTACAAGGATATATGCTCGATGATACGCCGATCTGACGATGAGGAGAGAATAAGCCTGCCTGCCGATTTTTCCATAGGCACGTACACTCAGACGATCTCGTCCTTTGAGGAACTGTCAGGCTGTGTGTATCAGGCATCCATAAACCGTGTCTATACCTATACAACATCGGAGAGCAATTCCAATCCGCAGTTTGACAAGCTGTGTCAGCTAAGGGGAAAAATGCGCAAGCACCCCGAAGAACAGTGGAATATCAGCACTATCGCCGACAGCCTTTACCTCAGCAAAAGCTATCTTCAGAAGATATACAAGACCTACTTCAACAAGAGCATAATCGAGGAACTTATAGAATTCCGTCTGGAAAGGGCAAAGGAACTTCTGACGGAGACTAATATGACTATTACCGATATTTCCCACGAATGCGGCTATTCTTCGTACAATTACTTTGTTCGTCAGTTCAGGCATTCCGAGGGAGTATCGCCTACGGAATACCGAAACGCAAAGGAGAGTGAAAAAAATGAGGGCTGAAGTGATACTGATGAAATGTCCCGAAACGGGCGGTATCTACGGAGTCCGCACCGAGGAGAGACACGGTGACTGGTACAGGACATGGGCTTTCAAGGTAAGCGAGCGCACTGCCGCCCGTGAAGGCTTTGACAAAACGGTTATACGTGGCAATCTCATTCCCGACGATGATTATAACGGATGCCCTTACTGTAAAGCTGTGTACTTCGTGCAGTGCAACAGATGCGGAAAGCTTTCCTGCTGGAACGGCGAAGAACGCATGACCTGCGCATGGTGCGGACTTACAGGCGACACAAGACAGATAGAAGAAGCCATCGACGTCGAAGGCGGCGGCTACTGATCAGATCAGCCTTTAGAACCTGTCTGCATAGG
>CADBAC010000314.1 GCA_902792495.1 Ruminococcus flavefaciens
TCAAAGTATAGACCTACAGACACAAGTTAATTATTTTCTCCGGCAGGAGCAATATGACGTAATTAAAAGGAGTGGTGGATAATGATTATTTCAAAGAAAAGATTACCTGTTATTATGATCGCTATGGCCTGCATAATTTCACTTACAGCCATGTTCATACCGATCACAGTCTCAGCTGACAATGATAAGAGTATTATTCTCAACTGTACCAAGGACGGTACTGTCCTCGACGGAATGGAATGGAAGATATACCGTGTCGGTCAGCGTGACGGCGGAGATTTTGTGCTTACAGGTGATTTTGCTTCATATCCTGTTGATATCAAGGATATGTCTGCTGAAAATATCATTGCTGCTGCACAGACTCTCGACAGCTTCAGTATAGCTGATAATATACCTGTTCTTGCTTCGGGTGTTACCGATGCAAGCGGAACACTTGCCTTCAACGGTCTCAATGAGGGCCTCTACATGGCGGTAGGCAAGCGTGTGAAGAAGGATGGATACACTTATATCCCTTCTCCGCTTCTTCTTGAAGTAAGCAGCGAAAAGACAACTTTCAATTTTGACGCTTATCCTAAGATAGTACGTGCTACCCTTTCAGGCAAAGCTACATCCCATACCGTCAGAAAGATCTGGCTGGACAATGACGACAGCTTTGAGGCTCGTCCTACTTACGTTACAGTAGACCTTTTCAGAGACGGCGAACTCTTTGATACAGTTACTCTTAATGAGGAAAATAACTGGCAGCACAGATGGTCTTCGCTTGAAAATGAGTACGACTGGAAAGTCGTTGAGAGAAAGATACCTGTTGACTATGAAGTAAGAATAGAGTATAATGAAACTCAGTACCTCATCCGCAACCGTCATAAGACAGTTATGGACTGGGGCGAAGTAACAAGACCGGTCACTACGACCACAACTACAACAACTACAGCTCCTCCTGTTATTACAGGCAGTGATGTCGGATCATCAACAGAGACTACTCATTCAGCAGTTGAACTCACTTCATCTACAGCTACTACACTTACAACTGCTGTATCAACACTTCCTCCCACTTCAGCACAGCCTCCGCAGTCAACTTACACAGGCGGCGGAAGAAGCAAGCTTCCTCAGACAGGACAGCTCTGGTGGCCTGTTGCTCCTCTGGGATTAGGCGGTACTCTCATGGTGTTCACAGGCATGAGGCTGAGATCCAAGAAGGACGAAGATGAAGAATAAAACAGGAACAATAATGATAATATGCGGAACAATGCTGATACTCTCAGCATTGTTCCTTTGTTGGTATAATATAAAAGAAAACCGCAGAGCCTATGAGGATTCGCAGAAAGTTCTGGTCGAACTGAAACAGCTCATCCCCGTTGTTGAGGAAAAGGATGAGAAGGAGGAGATCATGGCTGAGATACCTGCTGTCAATCCTGCCGACGACCTTTTTGCTCCCTATGAGGAAAAGGAGGAGGAGGCTCCCGTTATCCCCGAACCTATTGAACTGGACGGTACCTACTACTGCGGCTACATAACCCTTCCTACTCTGGGACTTGAACTGCCTGTAGTGGACGGCTGGAGTTATGCCGCTCTCAGGAACGCTCCCTGCCGATACAGCGGAAGCGCAGCCGAAAATGATATCATAATCGCAGCCCATAACTACAACGATCATTTTGGCCATATCGGCGATCTTGATTCAGGCGATGAGATGATCTTTACCGATACCGACGGCATCAGTCATCACTATGAAGTTGACTTCACACAATATGTGGACGGATATGACGTTGATGCGATGTACAGGGGCGAGAGCAATGACTGGGATATAACATTATTTACGTGTACTCTCAGCGGTCAGAGCCGTGTCACAGTAAGAGGCCTGCGTGTGGAGAATGAAGAAAACTGACCTTTCAGACATTTACAGCACTCCGTAAGGGATCCATAAAGTCCCCGAGGGGTGCTTGTTTTGTGTTTGAATGATAAAACATATGGTACACATCTTGTTACTGTATACAAATAGTAAATTCTGCTGATAGGGGAGTTTCTATGTTTTTTTATGTGAAAATCTTTTGTTTTGGTTAAATATGCACATTTAATATAGACACAATTGTAATAACTTACAAATTGTTATTAATAAATTCTTCTAACCTTGACAGCTTTTTTACTCTATGTTATAATTATAGTAACAAACATGGGTTTTTAAGGATATCCCGTTGAAAACCTTACACTTCGGTGTTCGTATCATTAGAGGAAGTGATGCCTTTGGAGGGAAACAGTGAGAAAGTAGATGCGGCCAAACCGCCTGCTGCGAAAAAGAAAAAAAGAAGCGCCGGAAGCTATGCTTTATCTTTTTTTATCAAGCTTGCGGTGACGGCGGTTGTCCTTGCGGTCATGCTGATATACGTCTGCGGAGTTTATATCTGCCATGATAATTCGTCCTATCCTATGATAAAGGACGGCGATCTCTGTATCACAGCTAAAATGACGGAACTCAGACAAGGCGATGAGATAGCTTACGAAAAGGACGGAAAAGTGAAATTCGGCCGTATAATTGCATTCGGCGGCGACAGCGTTGAGATACTTAATGATTATATCACAGTTAATGGGTATGGAATTTTTGAGGATACTGTGTATCCCACGACACCTGACGGGGCAATGATATCGTTCCCCTATGAAGTGCCTGAAAACTGCGTTTTTGTACTGAATGACTTCAGAAGCGATACCTCTGACAGCAGAGTGTTCGGCGGAGTCAGGCAGGATGATCTGAAAGGCAGGATCATTTTTATAATGCGCAGACGGGGCATATGATCTTCAATATATAAGGAGGAAAATCTATGGCTATGATAGCCTCTGTTATGTCTGTTGTTCCTATGGGCGCAGGAGCAGCAAATGATGCTTACACTAATGCAACCAATAAGACTGACTGGGGCGATGCAGCAACTGCTCATACTACAGTCATCAAGAAAATTCTCGAAATAGAGAATACAGCCAATATCCCTTCAGCAGAATTTACAATCAATGCAACTGTTCCGAATGCGAAAGTTGACGCTACAGCTTCAACAATGGCTGTTTATCCCGGTGTTAATCCTGAACTTATCAAGTGGAAGACGGATAATGCATCATCAGCAACAGCAGGCAGCAGCGGTACTATTACATACGCTCCGCAGGATAAGGCTGATGCAGCTAATACATCCGCAGGCGACTTTGTTACCATCACTGATCTGACAGATGATGCGGCTACTACTGACAAGGACGAGAGCGACTACTATCTCGCTTCCAAGAATATTTCTCTCGATTTCTCCGACTGTGTATTCACAGAGCCGGGTATCTACCGCTACTACCTCGATGAGACCAACGGCGGCCAGAGCGGTATCTCATACGACAGCACAACAAGGACTCTTGACGTTTATGTTGAGCACGATGCCGAAAAAAGCACAGATACAGCAAATAAACTCAAGATAACCGATTTCGTTCTCTATAAGGGCAAGATCACAGCAGGCCCGAGCAATACTACTCCTCTCGGCACAACGACCGAGCAGGTTATGGAGGATAACAGTTCACAGAATGTTAATACTACCAATATCGTAGCTGACGGACAGAAATCAGTGGGCTTCAAGAATGATTACGATACCTCAGACCTTACTATCGGTAAGCAGGTAACAGGTAATCAGGGCTCAAAGGACAAATACTTCAAATTCACTGTAAATATCTCAGGTGCTAAGAGTGGCACTGTATATACTGTAGATTATACCACAGTAGGTGTGGGAAATGCTGATGCTTCAATAGCAGCTGACCCAAATGCTGCTACAACTGTCATCACCTCCGCTGTTACTCAGCCTGAATCACTTACTGTAGGCGATGACGGCACTTTAACTCAGGATTTCTATCTCCAGGACGGCCAGTATTTCACTATCAAGGGTCTTGCCAAGGATACGGAATTCTATGTGACCGAGGTTAAGGAAGACTATACTTCAACCGCTTCAGCAGCAGGCACAGGCGCTATCACTATCGGAAACATTACTTTCGATGAAGCTCCGGGTACTGCGGCTGCAAAGAATAAAGTAGTAAGCACTGACTTCCAGGTAGCTTACAAGAACGACAAGACAGGCACTATCCCCACAGGTATCCTTCTCTCTGTAGCAGGTCCTGCTGTTGTTGGTGCAGTAACTCTTGGCGGTATCTCATACCTCCTTCTCAAGAACAAGAAGAGAGACGATGAGGAAGAATAAGCAAATTGCTTAAATTCTGGAAATTTATGAATCTTCTCTACGAGCGGCTCCTGCTGATCGTACTGGTGATAATACTTCTCATATCAGCATGGTGTATGTATGACAACTACTATGTCTACAATCAGACGCTGGACGAAAGTATAAGAAAGTACAAGCCTGTTGCGGGCAGTGCTGACTTCGTAGAGAATTCGCCTATAACAGACGATATGACAGCGTGGATCACTATTGACGGTACTAATATCGATTACCCCGTTATGCAGGGGACCGATAATATGAAGTACCTGAATACCGATCCTTTCGGACATTATTCCCTTTCGGGGAGCATCTTCCTCGACAGCCGCAATTCAGCTGATTTCTCAGACGATTATTCGCTGATCTACGGCCACCATATGGAATACGGGAAAATGTTCGGCGCACTTGACGATTTTCTTGATCCCCCTTATTTTGCACAGCACAGAACGGGGACTCTTATAATAGGAAAAAATGCCGAAAAGACCTATGCCCTTGATGTATTTGCGGCTATGCGTGCAGATTCCCGTGACGGGGCGGTCTTTGATCCGGGAAAGGCGGATATTAAAGCGTTTATCAGGAAAAATGCGGAAATATGCATAGCTGACCGTGATGAACGTATCGTTGGACTTTCTACCTGTACTGAAGGAAGCGATAATTCAAGAATAGTTGTCTTTTGCTATATCAAGGATTCAGACGGTCAGTAGACCTGTAACATGAATGGGAGGGAATGCATATGAAGGCGATACGTAGGTTTATGTGTATAGTTTTCTGCAGCATTCTCTCTTTGTTTTGTCTGCCGTGTGCCATTGCTCACGCAGATGACATCATGACTGCGGAGGCTGAAATACCAGTATCATGCCTCAGTACAGATGACCCTGAGGGACACATCTATCAGATTATGATAGAACCTGTGAATGCCGATTCACCATATCCCAGGTCCGATACCTTACAGATATCCGAAAGCGGAAACGGAAAATTTCAGATCGATATAACTGAACCCGGAACGTACAGCTATATCATTTATGAAAAAGCAGGTGCTGATGATAAAGTCAGCTACGACAGCAATATATATCATGTGACTTTAACAGTGGAAAATATCGGGCAGGATAAGCTTGCTTATGCGGTAACTGCTTACAGAAACGATGAAACCGACAAAGCACACAGACTTGAATTCAGGGATGTCGTTATGTCTGATGAGGTCACAACTACCGTAACAGTTTCAACAACATTACTATTTATGGTGTTAGTTTGTAAATTGTTCTGGTTTGAAATATTTTTAGGATCTATAAACTGATTAGTGTTATTATAGTTTTCATTTTTTGGAATATTTAATTCTGAATTAGAATTGTTATTATTGTTATAATTACTCATAGAAAAATTATCAAAACGTTTTAGTTGTGTACTCATATCATTATTCATTTGATTATTTAA
>CADBAC010000315.1 GCA_902792495.1 Ruminococcus flavefaciens
TTTCGCTGTATCAAGACACCTGACAAGATCGATAAAGTAAGTGTTGCAGGAATTTGTCATAGCCGTGCCGATGTCCTGCAAGCCGTGGCCATCCGCTTTGTGGCAGTTGAAGATCTGTCCGCCGATGTCGATATTTCCGCCGCATTCGTACATCATTCCGCCCATTCCTTCCTCAATTGCTTCGGCGGCCGTCACAAGCTTGAAGACCGAGCCGACGCTGTACGAATACAGACAGCGGTTTATCATCGGGCTGTCACTGCTTTCAAGTGCTTCTTCAATATCTGTGCAATTGTACTGCGGAAAGCTTGCCATTGCCAGTATATCGCCGTTTGTTATATCCGCAGCAACTATCGCTCCCTTGCGTATCCCCTTTCCGCATTCCTCGCAGATACGCTGGATATCCCTGTCTAACGTCAGAACCACGCCCACTTTCGGAGAAGTGCTTCGGCTCACCTTTTTGCCGTCGCCTATCATAACATTTCCGAAGCCGTCCATGATGTATTTCACGCTGTTTTCGCCGTTTTCATTCCTGAGAATGCTGTCGTAAGCGTACTCTATACCGTCTGCGCCTGTACCATCCGAGAGGTATCCGACGATATGACAGGCCGACTGATTATCCGAATATCTCACCGGTATTTCAAACACTGTCAGTCCGTCACTTTCGGGAGTGCCTTTGACACATTCAAATGTAAACGGTCCGCCTTTGCCGCTCTGTTCAAGAAAGTCCGCCTTATCCACGGCATATTCGGCAGTTTCGGCAGTATCGACAGCCGAAGGCACGACTGCCGCAATGTACTTGCTCCCTGCATTTACAAGAGGACGCATCTCCCTGTCATAGATAGTTCCCTGGCTGTCCTCAGCCCTTATGGTAAGTTCCGCATTTTTCTCCGCCGCACGGACGTTAGTCTGCTTCACCGACAAAGCGTAGTAGTCCGCAGAAAGCAGAATGAACAGAATGAAAAATGCCGCTGTCACTGCAATGATCCTGTGTTCGCCTATCTTTCTCAGCATAAAAAATCACCTCACAGGTCAGTATTGACTTGTGAGGTGAAGTTTATTCCAGCACCAGTGTAAACGGTCCGTCGTTGAGAAGTTCAACTTTCATATCAGCGCCGAAAGAGCCTGTTTCCACTTTTTTGCCCTTACTTCGCAGATATTCCACGAAATACTCATACAGCCGCTCTGCTTCATCAGGCTTTGCCGCCTGTATGAAATTTGGACGGTTTCCCTTGCGGCAGTCCGCATAAAGCGTGAACTGCGGAACTACAAGAATTGAGCCGCCCACGCTGTCAAGGTCAAGATTTATCTTGTCGTTTTCATCCGAAAAAATCCTCAGTCCCGAGATCTTATCCGCAAGTCTGCGGCACTCCTCCTCGGTGTCATCGTGACCTACTCCGAAAAGAAGCAGGAATCCCTTTCCAATGCTTCCCACTGTATTTCCGTCCACTTTCACCGAAGCCGACGTTACTCTCTGAAGAACTATCCTCATTTTGTACCTACTTTCTGACTATATCCATGCCGAATGGTTCAAGCTCAAGGGTCTCCTTGTTCTTGGAATCAAAAAGGCTGAACATCTCCTTCGGCAAAGGCATACTTACTTTCCTGCCCGAATTGTTGAAGAAGAAGATGTATTCGTCAAGTCCGTTTGTCCTTGTTGTGACCTCGATTCCCTCAGGCAGACCTTTCAGCTTTGGTATGCCTGTCTGCATCATCACATTGCCTGCAAAAGCTGAATAGAATTCCTCATCGCAGACAGTTCCCACATAATAAGCCACACCGCTGCAATATCTGTTCATTGTTACCGCAGGGCTGCCGTTGTAGAAGTCGTCATTATAGACCGCATAGGCTTTGGCTGTTGTCAGGGTCAGATAATCGCACCACTGATAGCAGGGATAGATATTTCCTGCGTAGTCCTTGACTGAGCGCTCGCCCGAGCCGATGGGGTCATATTCCCTTATCTCTGCGCCTATCAGTTCCTTGTACACTGTAGGGAGAGTGTCCATGATACAGTTATTGTTCTGATCCTTGACTCCGCTTCTGTTGGTCATTATCAGAGTGCCGCCGCCGACTACGTAGCGGTAGAGATTTTCCGACGCTTTCTTTTCATAGATGTAAAGTGACGGTGCGGCCACTACCTTGTACCTTGTAAGGTCGGCAGTAGGCGGAACTATATCAACATTTGCTCCGTAGCCCGAAAACGCCTTATGGAAGGATCTCAGCTGTGCCATGTAGCTGAATCCCTTTGACTGAAGCTGTGTTCTGAGTGCACGTTCACATTCGGGAGAATAAACTATAGCGATATCCGAAACAAGCTCTGTGGTATCTATAACGTTCAGTTTCTGCGCCTCTCTGCACAGGTCTGTGAACTCGATAAACCTCTGTGTGGGCTGGTTGCTGTGACCGATAAGGCCGTGGCGGAACATATCAGTGCCGCTCAGAGGAGTCCTCCAGCGGTAGTGTATGATATTATCCGCACCGTGAGCCAGCGCCTGAAATGCATAGCCCTTTATCATTCCCGGTTTCGGTGCAGGCTGCATATGTCCTTTTTTAACTCCTGCACCGCTGAGCTGTTCCATTATCCAGAAGTTGTTGCCCTTGATTCCACGCATCATATCAAGGTAGAATGCATTTGAACCCACAGCCTCGCCGTCCTCGTAAAGTGAAGTCGGAGGTGTATTGTCAAATGAAGCGAAATCCAGCATTGCATAAAGCTTGTATACATCAGGAGAATTCTTGCTCAGCGACGTATCGGTCGTGACCTTCGCCTTCGGAGCATTCTTCTTTATGGTCATGGTGATATCCCTGATAAACTCCACAACGCTCTCTGACACAAAGCGGCGGTATTCCAGTTCAAGGGAAGGATCCCTCAGTTCCTCGGGAAGAAGTGCAGGAGGGCGAAGCTGTGATATATCGGTATATCTTCCGCCGTAGAGATTTCTTCCCAGAGCATTGCTGATGCCTTCCATGCT
>CADBAC010000316.1 GCA_902792495.1 Ruminococcus flavefaciens
CTCATGCTGAAGAAGCTGACACTGAAACTGCGGCCGTTACAGAAGAGATAACGTCCGACCAGACTGAGACCGCTTTTACGACAACTATGCCGGCTCTGACCACAACAATGCCTGCTGTCACCACAACATTGCCGGCTGACTTCTTTGACTATAACTACGTACACCTGGAGGAACGTCCCTGCTGTATTGTTATGGGAGGAGGAGAGAAATCATTCGACGTCAATGAAAAGGTGGATGTCAGTAAATGGCTGTTTGCCCCCGGATTCAACAATGCGAAATCCACAGACCTACCGTATTATTCCAGATACATATCCAATAATCAGGATAAACTTCAAACTATGACATATGAAGAAGCAAGCAGATACTGCACCGTTGATATCAGCGAAGTTGATACCTCTGTGCCGGGATTGTACCCTGTATATATCAGAACGAAGCCGGGAATATCCACATCTTTCGTTTCAGAAAACAATGTGAAATATTATGTACAGATGATAGACCATGTTTCCACTTTCTATGTTAAGGTCGTGGATAAAGCTGCGGAAGAAGCTGCTGCCGGAGTAGTCAAGGATTATTCGGGTTATATTCAGTTCATAAAGGGAAAAACATACTTTGATGTCCATGAAGATTTCGATATCAGCGATTGGAAACTTGTACCGGCGCTGTGTGATGTTTATAATGGCGCTGTTGATTATTACTCATGGATAATTGACAGAGGAAATGATAGCACTTCCGAATTCACAATAGGTGAACACAGTGAGCTTTATACGGTGGATTCAAGCGAAGTGGACATAAAAACTCCTGGTGTCTATAACGTTTATATCATCCCGAAAAAAGGCGCATCAGCAATTTTGCAGACCTCAGATAAGAAAAGAAACTACAATGTCATTATGACCGATAATGTCAAAAAGGTGCAGGTGACTGTAGCTGACACAGAAGCCGATATGAAGGATATTTCAAAGGTCGAACCGGTATTCCCGCGTTTCAGAAACAATGAGTTCAAGGCGGAAGAAGGCGAGACATTGGAAATATATATGAATCATATGCCGGGGGTTGAACTCGATTATTCAATTGCCGATAAATCTGTTGCTGTCATAACAGAGATCAACAGATACGATCAGGCGGACAGGATAACTGTCAAATTCGAGAAAGCGGGCATCACCACTTTCAGAATGGCAAATACTGCAGGCGAATGCAGGATATGGACTGTAACAACGGTTCATCGGGATAAAGATTTTCGTTTCATTTCAAATGCATTGCAGGGTTACAGCGATTTGGTAATATCGTTTGAATTCAGCTTCGGAGATAGTTCGATCGATGATATCAGCTTCACTGTAGAAGATGATACTGTATTTAAACTCAGCGATGAAAGAGTGATAAACGGCAATACTGTGATACTAAGCGGTAAATTCAAGAAAGTCGGTTCAACTGTTATCAGAGCTATATCAAAAGACGGCAGATCTGAAGTAATAGATGTTTTTACGGCTGATATGACAACTACTATTGCCCATACAAATACTTTAACTACAACAGCTGAAATAAGCGTAATGCCCCCTACTACTACAATAGAAGAAAGTACAATGACTGCAACGACTGCCACGACTGATATCCATACCGAAGAGACACTCCCTCAGACAGGCGTAACAGGTTCACGAACAGCAGAATGCCTTGCGGCGGTACTTATTCTGAGCGGAACTGCACTGATCGCTGCTGCAAGGAAAAAAGAAGAGTAAAGCTCTTACCAAAAGATATCTTCCAATACTCCAAATATAAAGGAAGTCCCCGAATTCTATTTTCGGGGACTTCCTGATTTCAGAGCAAATCGTTCATCAAAGGAATTCTACTTCATCGCTTTCCAGGTGGTAGATCGCACCAAGCACTTGCAGGCCGTATTCCTTTTCGTCTTTCTGTATCTGAAGGCTGTGTTCGATGATCTCACAGCTGTGCTTCACGTTCAGACAGCAGGCACGTACTTCGTCTTTTTCGTCGCCGATAGCTTTGAGTATCTCATCGGTGATATACTTGATATAGCCGTCAGGTTCGTGGTTCATAGCCGCATCGACCGCACCGCAGTGGTCATGGCCGAGAACAACGATAAGACCCGTTCCGAGATGTTCGGCGGCATATTCTATGCTTCCGAGCTGGTGGGAGTCAATGACGTTTCCTGCAACTCTGATAACGAAAAGATCACCGATACCGGCGGAGAAGATAAGTTCGGGCACAACTCTTGAATCAGAGCAGGTTATGATTATAGCATAGGGCTGCTGACCGTTTTCACTGAACTTTTTCAGTTGTGCCTGAGATGTATCGCACATATATCTGTTTGTGTAAACGTATTCCATATTTCCGTCCTCAAGCCGTTTTCTTGCTTCGTCGGCACTTATTCTGTATGATTCCACAGCTGTTACCTCGTTTCTCATTTAATAATAAGTATATTATACCATGAAAGACATGAGAAATCAATCGTTCTATATTAATATCGGTAAAATGCCATAATAGCAGAATATCCCCGAATTATCGGGGATATTCCTGTATATTTGGAGTGTGGAGAATTTCACTTGATGTTGAGAAGCTGTTTCTGTATCGCAAGTGCGTCGCCGCTTGTGATACCGTCGCCGTCCATATCTGCATTTGCTTTGCCCTGATCTGTGAGCTTATACTTTGAAGGATTTGCTAAAGTCTGCATTATAAGCACCGCATCAGACATTTCCACAGCGCCGCTGCAGTTTGCGTCGCCCTTAACAGGTGCAGCGGTTACATTCAGTATATTGCCGAACTGTGCAGGCATTGTTTCGGCGATTCCGTGGTTGTAAGTAACTATCAGCTTCATGCCTGCATATGGCTTGACTGTATTGTAGTGAACATAATAGGTGTCGAGATATTTTACAGGTATGGTGAACAATGTGTTATCTTTATCAGAACGTACAAGCAGGTTATTATCTTTTGCTTCGGTAACGGTT
>CADBAC010000317.1 GCA_902792495.1 Ruminococcus flavefaciens
GGATGTTTTTCTCGTAGAATACCAGAGCCTCATTGCCGCCGTCGCCGTCTATCTCCTCAACGATGAAAGCCGAGAGATATTTACCCGATTTAGGGTATTTCAGGCTTATCGAGTTGCCTGTGGCATCGGTAAGGGCACTGTATATCTGTTCCTGTTCCACGCTCAGTTTCGGCGGAGACATAAGTGTATCTATACTTGCACCGAAG
This sequence comes from Ruminococcus flavefaciens, assembly GCA_902792495.1. Taxonomy (GTDB): domain Bacteria; phylum Bacillota; class Clostridia; order Oscillospirales; family Ruminococcaceae; genus Ruminococcus; species Ruminococcus flavefaciens_Z. The sequence goes on from CADBAC010000317.1 coordinate 207, forward strand.
GTGCAGCCTGTGAGAGCTGCCGCCGCTAAGGGGAGCAGCATTATTTTCTTATAAATCATATTTATCAGGTGTTACATTGCACAGGGCGGATATACTACGCCCATGCCTATGCAAACAGCTTTCCGATCACTGTCTGTCGGTAAGTTTTATGTATTCGTGTTCCTTGGCGATAGCCTTGTAAGCAGGACGTATGATACGGTTGCTTGTGAGTATCTCCTCCATGCGGTGAGCAGCCCAGCCTGCCATACGTGCGATAGCGAAAAGCGGAGTGAACAGCTCATCGGGGATACCCAGCATACGGTATACCAGTCCTGAGTACATATCCACATTTGCACACATAGCCTTTGTGCTTCCCTTTTCTTCATAGAAGATCTCGGGAGTAAGGCGCTCGATGGTAGCGAGGAGGCGGAATTCAGCCTCTATCTCCTTGCCCTTTGCAAGCTCGAATGCCTTCTTCTTGAGGATGAGCGCTCTCGGGTCTGAGATAGTGTATACAGCGTGACCCATACCGTAGATAAGGCCTGAATGGTCATTGGTCTCCTTGCGGATGGTCTTGCGCATATAATCTGCAACTTCGCCTTCGTCTTCCCAGTTCTTGATGTTAGCCTTGAAGTTGTCAAGCATATTTATTACCTGGAGGTTAGCGCCGCCGTGACGGGGGCCCTTCAGTGAGCATATAGCTGATGAGTAAGCAGAATACGGATCTGTGCCTGATGAAGTAAGCACACGGCAGGTAAATGTGGAATTGTTGCCGCCGCCGTGTTCAGCCTGAAGCATAAGGAGACGGTCCAGCATCTGAGCCTCGTCCTTGGTGTACTTTCTGTCGGGACGGAGCAGAGAAAGGATAGTCTGGGCTGTATTCTCCTCGTAGTTGATAGGATGCATTATCATGCTTGCGTTGTCGAATACACGGCGCTTTACCTGATAAGCATTGGCCATGATGACAGGAAGCTTGGCGATAAGGCTGATAGCTGTGCGCATTTCGTTTTCCAGTCCCTTGTTCTCGCATTCGTCATCGTAGGAATACAGAGCAAGTACGGAACGTGCAAGCTTGTTCATGATATTCTTTGAAGGAGCTTTGAGTATCATATCCTCAACAAAGCCGTTGGGGAGGTCTCTTTTCAGTGAGATGTATGTATTGAAATGAGCAAGCTCCTGTTCATTCGGGAGATGGCCGAAAAGGAGAAGGAAGGCTGTTTCTTCATAGCCATAGCGATCCTCAGCTTCAACATTCTCCACCAGATCATTGATATTGTAGCCCCTGTAAATGAGCTGACCGGGGATAGGTTCCACCTCACCCTCGTTGAGCAGATAACCGTGAACGTTGCATATATTGGTAATACCTGCAACAACACCTGTACCGTCGCTGTTACGCAGACCTCTCTTTACGTGATATTTCTCGTAAAACTTGGGATCTATAACGGAATTTTTCACAAGTTCACTGCATAAATCTGTAATGTTGGCACCAGAAATAAATGATGGCATTACTTATCACTCTCCTTGAACATATTCATTATTAATTATACACCATATTTCGGGCGGTGTCAAATGAATTTAAGGAAACAACGGTGACGTTATCGTGAAAATCATGTGTATTCAGTGAGAGTACAGTGTTATAAATGTGAAACAGCAAAAAGGAGGACTGAACATGAAAAAATACATAGCGGCGGTTCTGTTTATAGCGGCATTTATCGCCGTAGTACCTGCGCTCCCCGTGATGACTCTGCACAGCGGCGGAAACGGAAATATTCCCCGGCTGAAGGAGTTCTGCTTTGATGATGATGAAACGGATGAACCTTACAGGGTGCTTGACGTTTCCACAGGTGAAATACTGGAGGTGCCTGTCAGGGAATACGTCATAGGAGCAGTCTGTGCGGAGATGCCTGCGTCTTTCCACTCCGAAGCAATAAAGGCTCAGGCCGTAGCCGCCCATACCTATGCGGAGAGACAGCGCCTCCACGAAAAGGAATACCCAACAGCCGAACTGAATGGTGCGGATTTTTCCAACGATGTGTCGAAATATCAGGGATACTACACCGAAGCACAGGCAAAACAGGTCTTTGGTGCTGATTTTGAAAAAAGCTACGGCAGGATAAGCGAATGCGTTGACGAGGTTCTGGACTGCACCATAGTATACAAGGACGAGCCTATAATATCAGCATTTCACTCAATGTCATCAGGAGTCACCGAAAGCGCTGAAAATGCATGGGGTACGGCAGTTGACTATCTTGTTCCCGTGGACAGCGGTTACGACCTTGAAGCGCCCATGTACAACAATGAAGTGCGCTACAGCAGAGAGGTCATGCAGTACAAGCTGGAAAGCGCTTTCCCCGGTGTTGAACTGGGCGAGAATATGGTGGGCTGGCTGGTAGTCCGTGAGGTGTCGGATCAGGGGACGGTGCTGAAAGCTGACGTGGGAAATATGTCGGTAACAGGAGGAGAAGTCCGCACAGCCCTTGCCCTGCGGTCTGCCTGTTTCGAGGTGAGATATGAGGGCGAGGAGGCCATTATAACCACAAGGGGATTCGGTCACGGTGTGGGTATGAGTCAGTACGGCGCAAACTCCATGGCCGCCGAAGGAAAGACATGGCGTGAGATACTTGAGCATTACTACACGGGATGCAGTATAAAAAAATGAGGATGTTTAATAAAAAACAACCTCATGTAAGTGAATCTTATTATATTAGTCTTTTAAAAGCCTGTCGATAACCAGCGGAAGAATATAAAAAAGAATGTTTGATATAAA
>CADBAC010000318.1 GCA_902792495.1 Ruminococcus flavefaciens
AGGTCGCTTATCAGTGATGATGATTCGTTGCTCTTTACAGTACCGGTAACAGTAATGCACTGTTTGAGGTCCATCTTTGTGATCTCAGTGTTCTGAACAGATTCAGCTGAAACTGACTTTGATGACAATGCGGCATAAACTCCTGTACCGCCTGCGGCTAAAGCTGCTGTACTGCAAATTGCGATGATTGCTGCCTTCTTACTCTTTTTCATAATAATTTTCTCCATAAACATTTTGTATAATCCGCATTCTCTGCGGATCTTTTTTTAGTTTGAATAAGCGTTTGATATGCTGTGCATTACTGTACAGACCGGATCAGAAAATCATAAAAGCCATCCCCATATCAGATCCCCTTTCATAATTATCGTTGCAATAGTATTGAAGCTTCTACAATATTTGCTTCATGACAATATTATACAGCGTATAATATTGCTTGTCAATACAATATTGCAAATTCTTATAGAATCGTTGTAAATAAACAATCGGAGCGCTGTGAAACTGTTGGATAATGTTGGATTTCAACAATAAAAAGTAACTTTGACTTGATGATTGAAAGGGTACCCATATGAACGAATGTTCTTATCGCCGGATTTAAGCGAGAATGTATGTTCTTTTAACGATGCGCCGTTTTGGTTATTAGCAGGGGGATGCTTAACAAAATGTGGGATTAAAAAGGACAGTCACGATCCATACTGTGAGTATAAATCGCAACTGCCTTTATAATAAGTGTATCCTCAACAACCTCGTTCGGGTAGCGAAAATTCTCTTTTGCCTTAATAAGAAGCAGAGCATTTCTCATTTATGTAATAATTGTAATACTTCAGGTAATCGTCAGGACATTCTATCTCGGCGCTCATACCTTTGAGAATACCACCGATTATGCTTCGGTGACAGAGTGTCTCGTCCTCACAGAAGCAGAAAAGCGCAATATCACGTTTGCGGCTTTCCTCTGCAAGAAAACTCAGCCTTTCCGAAGCGGCATCATTTTGCAGTTCCTTTATGAAACGAGGCATATAGGAATTGAAGAAAACTTCATAGTTCCATGTGCCGTTTCTCATGTGGTCCAGATAGAATTCCAGCAGGTCATTGCTTGGACTGAGTTCGGGAACATGGGTATATTCCAGCGGCGGAAGATCATGACCGGGTCTTCTGACAATGTACCAGTTCAGCGTATTTTCGGTTATACAGCCGATTTGTTTGAGTGAGATCATAGCTGCGCCCTCCTTTGTGATATGCTTTCATTATACAACATAATAAGGGGAGATTGCAATAGTCTGATCCACTGTTGTGAAAATGTGAATATAACGGGAATTATTTTGTCGGTTATTGACAGAATGGCATATTGATTGTATAATATGTTATATAAGCTTTTTACAATCAACAGAATTGACATAAGGTATAAATATAAAAATAACTTACCTTTGGAAGGATGAAGAATTTATGGATTTTGAAAAATTGGTATCAGGACACAAAAGCATGACCTGTGTTATTTCGGTCGAGGAATTTCCCGACGGCAGTTACGGAAACATCCTTATGGCAGAGGCAAACAGTTTGCTTCGTGCCGATGCGGAAACGGTATTTCACCGTCCCTTTGTTCCGAATTCGCCATATTACTACTATCTGCCGCAGGACAAGAATTTTGAGGACTTCATGTATCGCTGTGCCTGCAAGGGAAAGCCTCTGCATACATATGTTCATGTTGAGAAAATGGGACTGTGGGTCAATATGTTCCTTCTGCCTCTTGAATCCGATAAGGAGAACGTTGGATATTGCCTGTATTCCTGCGATATTTCCCCGTATGCTGATACAGAACAGCAGGCAAGCCTTGCCGCAGATACAGCTACAACTGCTCTTGAAGTAAGCTTAAAACTTCGTGGTGCGGATAAGGTAAATTACCGTCAGATCTTTGATGAGATCATCGAGGAGCTTCGCAGTATGAGCGGTGCGGAACATTGCGCTATCCTCATTCCCGAGCCCGAAAACAGACAGTATGCAGTTTTCTGCTCGGCTTCATCAGAGGGATGCACTATCAGCGCAGAGGATGTTTACGATGATAATTTTTATGACATTGCCGAGAACTTTGATTCAGCTATCAGCGGAAGTTCCTGTTCTATTATCAAAGATGAGAACGATATGAAGTGGCTGGAATCTGTGAATCCTGCATTCTGCGCATTAATGAACAGATGTAATATCAGCAGCGTTGTACTGTTTCCGCTGAAGCACGACGAGCGTACTCTCGGTTATCTGTGGGCGCTGAATTACAATACCGACGATACCGTAAAAATAAAGGAAACTGTTGAACTGACCACTTTCCTGATCGCTTCCGAGATCTCCAACTATCAGCTTATGACTCAGCTTGAGATACTCAGCACTATTGATATGCTGACAGGGTGCAAGAACCGCAATGCCATGAATAATGCAGTGGATGACATCATAATCGGAAAAGCTAAACTGAAAGAACCGTCAGCTGTGATATTTGCTGATCTTAACGGTCTGAAGCGTATCAATGACGAAAAGGGACACAGTGCAGGTGACAGACTTATCCGTACTGCTGCTGCGGTACTTGGACAGGTGTTCTACGACTACGATGTTTACCGTGCAGGCGGTGACGAGTTTATGGTGATAACCACGGGGCTTTGTGAAGCGGCTTTGAAGTCAAGACTTGAACAGCTGAAATCAAAGTCAGCCATAGATTCTGATGTTCATTTTGCTGTTGGATACTGCTATGTTTCCGAAGGGGACGACATCCGCACTGCCATGAGGATAGCGGACGAAATGATGTATGCCGACAAGAAGGATTACTACGACCAGCATCCCGAACTGAAATACAGATAATCATATGAAAAACCTCGTACCAACGGCATTTGTAACGTTAGTGCGAGGATTTTTGTGTGTATCATAAGTGCTTCTTTATAAATTCAACGGATCTCTCAACTGCTGTTTTGCCGTC
>CADBAC010000319.1:0-963 GCA_902792495.1 Ruminococcus flavefaciens
CCCCTGAGCTTATGCTTGGGGGATTTCTGCTGTTTTTGGCCGATATGCCATAAATATGCGTAATTTTCATTTTTTTTGCTTTCCCTATTGAAATTTGTATAAAATTAATGTATAATTATATTATGGCGTGTTTTTGCCTTAAAGTATGTTTATAATTATCTTAAAGGAGTGTCACTACAATGTATAATGATCTTATGGATTCTATCGGATTCGTAACAAAGTACGATGCTGCCGTTGGTGAAGCTATGAACAAGGAGCTTGCCCGTCAGCAGAGAAATCTCGAACTCATCGCAAGTGAGAATATCGTTTCACCTGCTGTTATGGCAGCTATGGGAAGCGTTCTCACCAATAAGTACGCTGAGGGTTATCCGGGAAAGCGTTACTACGGCGGATGTCAGTGTGTTGACGAAGTGGAGAAGATCGCTATCGAAAGAGCCTGCGAACTTTTCGGTGCTAAGTATGCTAACGTTCAGCCTCACTCAGGTGCTCAGGCTAACACAGCTGTTTACTTTGCTCTGCTTCAGCCGGGCGACACTGTTCTCGGTATGAGCCTTGCTGACGGCGGTCACCTTACACACGGTTCACCTGTCAACATCTCAGGTAAGTTCTTCAATTTCGTTTCCTACGGTCTTGACGATGAGACTGAGACTATCAACTACGATGAAGTTTACAAGCTTGCTAACAAGAACAAGCCAAAGCTTATCGTTGCAGGCGCTTCTGCTTATCCAAGAGCTCTTGATTTCAAGCGCCTTTCTGAGATCGCAAGAGCAGTTGGTGCACTCCTTATGGTAGATATGGCTCACATTGCAGGTCTCGTTGCAGCAGGCTGCCACGAATCACCTGTTCCATATGCTGATATCGTTACAACAACTACTCACAAGACTCTCCGTGGACCAAGAGGCGGTCTTATTCTTACAAACAACGAGTTCCTCGCTAAGAAGATCAATTCCGCTATCTTCCCCG
>CADBAC010000319.1:973-3909 GCA_902792495.1 Ruminococcus flavefaciens
CCCCGGTACACAGGGCGGCCCTCTGATGCATACTATCGCTGCTAAGGCAGTTTGCTTCGGTGAGGCACTCAAGCCTGAGTTCAAGGACTATCAGCAGAGAATAGTTGCAAATGCTAAGGCACTTGCTGACGGTCTCCTCAAGAGAGGCTTCAATCTCGTTTCAGGCGGTACAGATAACCACCTCATGCTGGTTGATCTCCGTCCTTTCAACATCACAGGTAAGGAACTGGAGCACAGACTTGACGAGGTTTACATCACAGTTAACAAGAACGCTATCCACAATGACCCTGAGAAGCCATTCGTAACAAGCGGTATCAGAATCGGTACTCCTGCTGTTACAACAAGAGGTCTCGGTGTAGAGGAAATGGAAAAGATCGCTGAGTACATCTACCTTTGCGCTACAGATTTCGAGAACAAGGCTGACGAGATCCGTGCAGGCGTTAACGCTATCTGCGAGAAGTTCCCGCTTTACAAGTAATCATTAATCATCTAAGGGACGGACAAGCTACTGTCCGTCCCTTTTGCTGTTGAGCAATAATTCCCCAAACAGAGAGGATAAAAACATGGATGATAAAACAACAGAAAAAAACAGCATATTGAATAAGCTTTACGGCGGACATTCACAGATAGAGATAACAGAAAAATAAACAGAAACAGGAGAAAAGTATAGTGATAGGAAGAAAAGTAAAAGTGACAGTTGACCGTCCTCTCGGCAGCCGTCACCCGAAATATACGGATATAGTCTATCCCGTGAATTACGGCTATATTGCGGGAATCATCGCTCCTGACGGCGAAGAACAGGACGCTTACATCCTCGGTGTGGATCACCCCGTTGATACGTTCACAGGAAAGATGATCGCCATAATCAGGCGCTCGGACGACGTTGAGGAAAAGTGGGTAGTCTGTCCCGAGGGTATGTCCTTTACTGCTGATGAGATCGAACAGCAGGTCTGTTTTACGGAAAAGTATTTCGCTCATGAGATAATCACAGGTTCTCGCCTTGAGAATTTTCCAGATTTTATGAGAGCCGAAAAGAATATAGTTCCGTCAGGTCAGCAGAATACTCCTGATATCAAAGGATACTACTACACAGGCAATGACGGCAGTCAGACGGCCTTCTGGGAGTATTCGGCAGATTCCGTGTCAAAGGAACATACCCATGATTATGACGAGTATATGGTCTGTCTTTCGGGAGAGTATACGTTAATACTTAACGGAAAAGAGACGGTGCTTCGTCCGGGCGATGAAATGGTCATTCCGAAAGGCACATTGCAGGGGGCAAGAGTGAAAAAAGGCACACGTACTCTCCATGCTTTCGGCGGAAGGCGGATAAAGTAATGGTTACACTTCTCCCCTACAGCCACGATATGAAAGCCGATGTAAGCAGATTTTTCAGCAGTATGATCCCTGTATCCGGCAACGCTTTCGGTGAGTCCGTCCGCAACAGCTTCTATGACAATATTGCCCGATATTTCGATGATCTGTGGTGCCTTATCGTTGACGGGAACATAGTAGGCGTGACTGCTATGAAGCACCTCAGCGACGAAAAATGCGAACTGAGCGGACTCTACCTCAGCGACCGCTATCAGGGCAAAAAGCTGGGATACAAAATGCTTATGAGTGCCATTGACCATGCCCGTGAACAGAAATACAAGAAAATGTACCTTGGCACTACATACTCAAGTAAACGTGCCATATCCCTCTACAAACGGAACGGATTTTCTTTCACCGAAAGATACTGCGATGATCTGAACGCAAACGTCTTTATGGTGCTTGACCTTGATACATAAGGAGGAAAACTATGTCTGCGCCTTTAGCTGATAAGATTCGCCCTAAAACCCTTGCCGATGTGGTCGGTCAGGAACACATCCTCGCTGACGGAAAGCCGCTTCGACGTATCATCGACAGCGGAACAGTTCCCAATATGATCTTCTACGGCCCGTCAGGTGTGGGAAAGACCACTGTTGCCCGAATCATCGCCGAAAACTGCGGTATGTCGCTGTATAAGCTCAATGGCACAAATGCGTCTATTTCCGATATAAAAGACGTTGTGGCTGAGATAGGCACATTCGGAAGCGAAAACGGTATCCTCCTCTACCTGGATGAGATACAGTATCTGAACAAGAAGCAGCAGCAAAGTCTCCTTGAATACATCGAAAACGGCGATATAACCCTTATTGCTTCAACTACCGAGAACCCGTATTTTTCGGTGTATAACGCTGTTATCAGCCGAAGCACTGTGTTTGAGTTCAAACCTGTTTCCGCCGAGCAGCTTATGCCTGCTATTCGCCGTGCATTCCGTATCATGTCCGAGGAAAACGGCTATGCTGTTGAGGCTTCCGATGACATAATAAAGCAGATAGCCTACAGCTGCGGAGGGGACGTCCGCAAGGCTATGAACACCGCCGAACTTGCAGTGGTATGCGGTGAAGCTTCCGAGGGGAAAGTCGCTGTTACTGCTGATTCACTCAAAATTCTGGCACAGCGCAGCAATATGCGCTATGACCGTGACGGTGACCAGCACTACGATATTCTTTCGGCACTTCAGAAGTCCATCCGTGGCTCTGACGAGAATGCCGCACTTCACTATGCTGCCCGTCTTATTGAAGCCGGAGATATCATTTCCCTGTCAAGGCGACTTCTTGTCATTGCCGCTGAGGACATCGGTCTCGCCTATCCGCAGGCGATCGCCATCACCAAAGCCTGTGTGGATTCCGCATTGCAGCTTGGACTTCCCGAAGCAAGGATACCGCTGGCAGAGGCTATAATCCTGCTTGCTACAGCTCCGAAGTCCAACAGCGCAGAAGCGGCTATCGATGCTGCTATCGCTGACCTGAGAAGCTGTGACGCTCTCGACTTCCCACGACATCTCCAGAACAAGCACTTCGACGGCAAAGGCGCAGCTGTTGTGGGGCAGCATTACAAGTATCCCCACG
>CADBAC010000320.1 GCA_902792495.1 Ruminococcus flavefaciens
TATTGCTGTCTGCGGCTCTCGGCCTTGAGCTTTTCCATCGCGGCGATCTCGTCGATTATCGTGAAGACTGTCTTCTCCAGCTTTCTGCTGGCACGGTAATCAGCAGGAAAAGCAAAGTCGACACGCCCCTCATGTATGAGCTTTGACGCTTCTTCCTCATCGTCCTGATATACAGCGATAGAATGTCCCCCGTTCACCTTCGTGAGTTTCATGCACGGTACGTCGGTATCGCCGTCGCCGAAATAGATCATGTTCGTGAACGGTACCCGGCGCTCTTCGTCCGGCACATATCTGTTCAGGCTATGCTGGTCCGTAACGTCAAGTACTCCTTTGTTGACTCGGTACAGGAACTGGGTCTTGCTCGTGAAGTTGACCGCCATCGCAGGCCACTCCGCCAGGCCGTTCTCACCATAAAGGAACTCGGCCGCATAGATCTCCTTGAATTCGCCGGCGATCTCCGTCCCCTCAATTATCTCTTTGAGGCCGGATGAGATTATGTAGTGCTCGCACTTGAGCCCTTTATCCTCACAGTATTCATTTATGCGGGAGAACCAGCTCCTGACTCCCGGGAACAGCTTCACGCTCCTCCCCAGCGCGTTGAAGTTCTCGCGCCTTGTGAGCATGCTGCCTCTTCCCTTTTCAAGCATCATATACATATATGAAAGGATGCTGTCCATGTTGTTTTTCTTCGTCAGCCTGGTGCATCCCGCCCAGAACTCTTCCGCGCTCATGCCGAGGCCTTCCATGAAGCCGTAGTCCTGCATGTTTTTCGGCGAAAGCGTTTTATCAAAATCATACATAAGCGCAACTACAGGTTTTGCCATATGGTTACCTCCTTGCTTTAAGCATCGGGATCACATTGATCACCGGTTCTTCGTAAGGGTGGACTTCCATGACCGCCCTCACTGTATTCTCCAGATTCTCAGGCAGGATCGTGACCTCGACTTTTATTTCTGGCTCTTCGCTGATCTCGCCCTCACTTCCGATATATGGATGTGTTCCCTCAAGCGGGCGCCACGTCCCTGTTACTCTGCTGTACGAGAGACAGCTGTCATAGTTCCCGATGTGTCCTGCGTCAGCTTCCTGCAGGGCTTTCTGCAAAGGCCTGAGATGTGTCTCCGGTATGAATATCTCCAGTTTATACAGATCAAATTCCATAATTACCCATTCCGATCACTTTGATATATAATAAGTGTGTACAGCGGCGGAAAGGATGTTAGCAGTCCCTTTTGCCTGTAGTCTGTACTTTTACTGCTCTCTCCCGTGAGTCACCGCCGATGGGAGCAAAAATATGAAGTTTACTAAAATGCATGGCATCGGTAACGACTATATATATGTGAACTGCTTTGAGGAAAAGGTCAGCGAGCCCGAAAAGGTCTCCGTTGTTCTCAGCGATGTCCGCAAGGGTATCGGCTCGGACGGACTTGTCCTCATTATGCCATCCGATAAAGCTGACTTCCGTATGCGTATTTTCAACGCTGACGGCTCGGAAGCTATGATGTGCGGAAACGCCACACGCTGTATCGGAAAATACGTTTACGAAAAAGGTCTTACCGATAAAGAAGACATTACTCTTGAGACAAATTCGGGTATCAAGTATCTGCACCTCACCGCTGTAAACGGCATTGTCGAGGCAGTTACTGTGGATATGGGAAAAGCCGTTCTCGTTCCGAAAGATATACCCGTAAACAGTGATCTCGACAGATTCATCTCTCAGCCCGTAGAGGCTGACGGACGCACATGGAGCGTTACCTGCGTATCCATGGGAAATCCTCACGCTGTCATTTTCGTCGGTGATACCGACAGCCTTGACCTTGAAAAGACCGGACCGGAGTTCGAGAACCATCAGCTTTTCCCGAACAGGATAAATACCGAGTTCATTCAGGTAATCGACAGCCGCACCCTTAAAATGAGAGTGTGGGAGCGTGGAAGCGGAGAAACTCATGCCTGCGGTACGGGCGCTTGTGCAAGTGCAGTTGCCGCTGTGCTGAACGGTATCTGTCCCCGAGATGAGGAGATACTCATTCACCTCCGTGGAGGCGACCTGACTATCACTTACAGGTCAGACGAGACCGTTATCATGAAAGGTCCTGCCGAATTTATTTGTGACGGCGAGGTAAAAGATGAATATATCGAAAAAGCAAAGGAGAATGTCGTATGCCGCAGTTAAATGAAAATTTTCTCAAGCTGGAGAAAAACTACCTTTTTATAAATATAGCAAAGAAGATAAAAGCTTTCAAGGAAGTGAATCCTTCCGCTGATATAATCCGCATGGGTATCGGAGATGTTACCCTTCCTATCGCTCCTGTTGTCATCGAAGCCATGAAGAAGGGCTGTGACGAGATGGGAGTCAAAGAGACTTTCAAGGGATATGAGGACAGCGGCGCAGGCTATGATTTCCTGAGAGAAGCTGTTTCAGGCTATTACAAAAGCTTCGGTGCGGACGTTCCTGCATCGGAGATACGCATAAACGACGGCGCTAAGTCGGACTGCGGTAATATCGTTGATATTTTCGGGGATGACAACACTATCCTTGTCACTGACCCTGCATATCCTGTTTATGTGGATTCAAACCTTATGAGCGGCAGAAAGATAATCTACGCTGATTCCAACGAGGAAAACGGTTTTGCGGCTATGCCCGACCACAGCGTACACGCAGATATCATCTACCTCTGCTCGCCGAATAATCCTACAGGCTCGGTATATACACGTTCACAGCTGAAAGAGTGGATAGACTACGCAAAGAAGAATGATGCTGTTATCATCTATGATTCGGCTTATGAAGCATTCATCACCGACCCCGATGTGCCGAGAAGCATTTACTGCATAGAAGGCGCCAAGGAAGTTGCAATAGAGATGTGCTCGCTGTCGAAAACAGCAGGCTTCACAGGTATGAGATGCGGATATACCGTCGTTCCCGAGGCTCTGAAGTTC
>CADBAC010000321.1 GCA_902792495.1 Ruminococcus flavefaciens
CAGGGAAATATGCCATCCGTGGTCCGTTAATCAAGATAACGGACCACCGGACAGACTAATTACCGATCAACCGCCCATGCTGTAGAACGTAAGCTTTTTTACGTCAATTTTACCGGTACTCTCCCATGCATCTACACTTAAAGATGCCTGATAAAGCTTACCAATTTCAAAGCCTGCTTTTTCCCAAGCCTTGAAGTGGTCTGATAAAGTGACAGTTCCGCTCTTTCTTGGATTCTTGCGCACACTGTAGTAACGTTTGAAAGTCCGCATATCACCTAAGATGCATGGACCTGTTACGGACTGAGAGAATATCTCATACTCTGAGCCGTCTATTACAACAGTTTTTGTTGTCTGTGCAGGATTTGTCGGACGCCAGTTTTTCCAGTCCTCGATAACGTAGTATTCTACGAGAGGATCTGTCATCCATCCGTAAATGCCGAACTGAGCATTTCCTGCTTCGCCTGCTGAGAAATCAACGTCATAGTCGAATTTAATGTTGAAATAGTCAGTAGCTTTTTTATTTCTGCTAAAGTATTTTCCACTCTGTGAGATCAATGAACCATGTGGTTGTCTTACATCCCACTCGGTTGTGAATGCACCGCCTTTACCAAGTGTCATGGTGCCTGATCCGCCGCTGCCCTTATCGTACCATATCTCATAATCGTAGCCGTCTTCATCAACGCCTTTGTACTGACTGGTGTCGCCGCCTACCTTGAATGTCTTACCTGTTTCAGTAACAGCTATCTCGGTTGTTGTATCGGGAGCTGTAGTTGTAGGTTCTTCTGTGGTAGTTTTTGCGGATGTTTCTTTTGCTGTGGTTGTATTGGCAGATGTTGTTATCTCTGCTTTAACTGTTGTTACTGCCTTTGCAGTAGTTGTTTCTGCGGCTGTAGTAGTAACAGCTTCTTCCTTTGGCTCATAGCTTTCGGGAAGGTCCTCAACAAGACCGACAAGGTATTTCTGAACTGCAAGGGCATCAGCATTTGTAATGCCGTTGCCTGTAAGGTTAACGTCTGCAAAGGAATTGCCGACTTTATCCATAGTATACTTGCTTGGATTTGCAAGAGACTGCATGATAATAACAGAGTCGGAAATATCGACCTTCTTATCCTCGTTTGCATCGCCCCATGTAGTTAAACCGTTCTCACGGGAATAGAAAGGATCTGCAAGTGTCAGGATCTTTTCATATGCCGGCTTTGGCTTGAATCCGTTCCAGAAAAGGCAAGGATTCATAGTGCATCTCCAGCTGAGAGCGTCATTAAGGCCCCAGACAGTAACATTTGTTATCTTATCTGAGTTGTTCATAGCCTGCTTGAAAACCTCATAGTATGCATCAGCCTGTTCAGCATAGTTGGTGCAGGTGATGTCAAGCTCTGTGATCTGTACTTCGAGACCTGTGCTGATGAATGCTTCAAGAGCTTTCTTATATGTCTCCATATCGGGGAATCTTGTATCAAGATGAGACTGCATACCGATACCGTCGATGATGCCTTTCTCTTTAAGAGCCATTGCCATCTGACAGATATCTGCTGTTTTTGCAGGAAGGTACTCGTTGTAGTCGTTGAGGAAGAGTTTGCATCCTGTCGGAGCGTACTTTCTTGCGTACTTGAAAGCGTTGGTGATGTAATCGCTGTCACCGTAGATCTTTGCCCACTTTGAATTGCTTCCGTCTCTTAATCCGCCGCCGTCGTTGACGAAGATCTCGTTGCAGACATCATAAGCTGAGATCTTCAGATCAGGATACTGCTCCTTCAGTGCGTCGAAAGTATTCTTTATGAATCGCTCAAGTCGCTGATCCATTACTTCCTTGGATACATATGCACCGTTTGCTGAGAAGTTCTCACGGAAGAACCAGTCGGGAGTCTGGCTGTACCATACAAAAGTATGTCCACGGAGTGCGATACCGTTTTCTTCACAGAACTTCAGTATCGGATCTGCAAAATGGAGATTTACCTGTGGATCAATGTTCTTGCCAAGCTTCTGACTTGCTTCCTGATCGAGGATCGCATCAGGCTTGAGTTCGTTCTCGGGTGTGATAGAATTGAAATTGTCCTTTATAAATGAACCGTAGTTTTTGATCTCAAAAGCACTTGCTGATGTACCGATATTGAACCAGTATGAGAACTTATCCTTGAAGCCGTTTCCTCTCTGAGTTACAGGCAATTCGGTCTTGTTGGGATCATTTACAGTTCCGCCTGATACATCAAGTGTTTTACCCTCTACGCCGCCGAAGAAGCTGTCAAAATAGAAATCAGCTGTGTCGTCGGGGGTACTGATGAAAAGGAGCATTTCCTTTGCGCCTTCCGGGATAGTAAAGCTTGGGTTGCAAAGTTCTGTCCATTCTGATCTTTCAGCCTTGACTGAAGATATCTCGCTGAACTGATATTCTCCTTCAGCGTCTTTATACTGAAGAACAAGATCCAGATCTGCGCTTTCAACATTATGCTGTAATACAGCAGCACCAAAGCTGTAGGTCTTGCCCGGAATGAATGTTGACGCATCAAGTTCAATAGCAGGACCGTTCCATACCTCTTCTCTGTGTGTGACAAAGAGTGATCTCTCGCCGTCAACGTAGTTTTCCGAATCTAATATAAGTGCTGTATCTCCTCTGGGAACGCACTTGCCTATGCCGTCTTCAAAGGATTCCTTGAAGTAGTATCCCTCCGGATCAGGCTCAACAGGCGGAGTTGTTACTGTAGGAGCGGTAACAGTAGTTGTAGTTTCTGTTTCAGCAGCAGTTGTAGTTGTTGTCTGAGTGGAAGTTTCGGTCACGGTCGTTTTCACGTTGGTCTGCTTCCATGAATCAGAACCTCCGAAAGTAAGCTCTGCCTTGTTTACAGTAGCTTCACCGCTTGACTTGAAGCCTTCGATGTTGAAAGTTACATCATACAGATCACCAAGCTTCAATCCTGCCTTTTCCCAGGCT
>CADBAC010000322.1 GCA_902792495.1 Ruminococcus flavefaciens
CGTTCATATCCGTCATCTGCGTGAAAAAATAGAAGATGACGCAGGTTCTCCGACAGTTATAAAAACTAAATGGGGTGTGGGGTTCATGCTGGAGGATAACGATTGAAAAGGCGGTTTATAGTATTATATGTCGTGTTTTTCTCATTGCTGAGCTGTTTCATATGTACGTACATACTTCATTACAGTTCAAAGCAGGTCATGCCGCAGTATACAACGGAGATAAACAGGCTTATTATCGATACGGGAGAAAAATGGGATGAGTTATCCACACTTGACAATGCCTTTGTTGAAAGCGGAGAAGCCTTTGATTATGCCATAATTGACAGCGAAAGCCGTCTTCTCTGCTATACTAAGGAAGGGATGTCTGTCACTGTTTCTGCCGCTACAGGACATTATGATATCATAAGGGATATCGAGGTAAACGGCGAAACAGCAGGGAAACTTATAGTACATAATCCATATACAGAACAGAAGCACCTGAGCGATGTCAGGAATGCCAGCATGATAGGGATAATGGCGGCGCTTATGATACTTGTATCTGTCTTATACTTTATTTTTCTCAGAAAACGTGTAGTCCGTCCATTCGGAAAGCTGAAGGATTTTGCAGTACGTGTTGCAGGCGGCGACCTTGAAACTCCTCTTGAAATGGACAGGGAAAACATTTTCGGCGCATTCACTGAGAGTTTCGATATAATGCGTGAGGAACTCAAAGCTTCACGTAAGCGTGAAGAAGCCGCTGTTAAAAGCCGAAAGGAGCTTATTGCCGAGCTTTCGCATGATATCAAGACTCCTGTTGCATCCATAAAGGCAATGGTCGATTATCTTGAACTTGTCACTGAGGATGACGAGACAAAGGAAACTCTTGCGTCGATTAACAGCAAGGCTGACCGTATAGACAAGCTTGTGGAGAATATGTTCCATGCAACTCTTGAAGAACTTGAACAGCTTCAGGTCGATCCGCAGGAAATGTCTTCACGGGAGATAGAAAAAATCATAAAAGACTGTGACGCTCAGAAAAAGGTCACAGTGACGGAGATAAAAGACTGCATGGTATATGCCGATAAACTGAGACTTGAACAGGTATTCGGCAATATATTTTCAAATTCTTACAAATATGCCGATACCGTGATAACTGTCACAAGTTTTTTCGATGAAGGATTCTTCGTTGTTGAGGTAGCCGACAAGGGCGGAGGAGTTCCCGATGAGGAACTTGATACCATAATGGGGAAGTTCTGCCGTGGATCGAATGCCGCAGGAAAGGACGGTTCGGGTATCGGACTGTATATTTCCCATTATCTGATAAAACAGATGGGCGGAGAACTTACCTGCCGTAATAACGGCGAAGGTTTTACCGTTGCACTGAGTCTGAGGCTCGTTTAGAACCTCTGTTTAAAGAATAATTAAAGAATCGACAAAGATTTTAAAAATGCAATATGTTATAATAAGGTCATACAGGAAAGAACTGTATGACCTTATTTTTTGGAGGACTGCTATGGATAAAAAGAAAGTCATTGTCAGGACCGAAAAGCTGTCGAAAAGTTTTTCCGTTGGCGGAAAGCAGCAGCACGTTATAAAGAATCTTGATCTTGAAATATATGAAGGGGATTTTACTGTTATCATGGGCTCGTCGGGAGCAGGCAAATCAACTCTGCTCTATATGCTTTCGGGAATGGATAAGCCATCTCTTGGCAGAGTGGATTACTGCGGTGAGGATATCACCGGTATGAACGATGACAAACTTGCTGTATTCCGCAGAAAGCACTGCGGTTTCGTATTTCAGCAGATACATCTCGTTGACAGCATGAGCGTTATGGACAATGTGATAAGTACGGGTATGCTTATCGGTCAGAAGCAGAAGGATTTGAAGAAAAAGGCAATGGGATTGTTTGAGCAGATGGGCATAAGCGAAGATCTCACAAAGAAATTCCCGGCACAGATATCGGGCGGTGAAGCACAGAGAGCCGCAGTTGTAAGGGCGATAATCAACGAACCTGATATAGTATTTGCTGATGAGCCTACGGGAGCTCTCAACAGCGCAGGCGTAAAGGCTGTGCTCGATGTTCTGACAAATATCAACAATGAAGGACAGTCGGTGGTTATGGTCACGCATGATATCAAATCTGCAAGACGAGCCAACCGTATCATTTACTTGCAGGACGGCGGCATAGTCGGGGAGTGTGAACTAAGCAGATATGTCAGCGGAGATGAGGAACGTCATGAGAAGATAAGGAAGTTTCTGGAGGGGATGGGATGGTAAAGCTTATAAAAGCAGGCTTCCACAAGGACAGAACGATACTTGCTGTATTTCTTATCATAATCGTGATATCGTCATTCATTCTGCATTCGGGAATATTTGCTTCCATGTATCCCGGGCTTTATGATGAATATGCCGATGAGTACGGACTTGCCGATGGGTTCGTATATGCTGATGCGGACCGTGAGACCTTGGAAAGTATCCTTGCCGGGAATGAAGATATAGAGTCCTATATCATTCAGGATATGATCGAACTGAATAATATAAAGTACACAACGAGCCAAAACTCAACGGAAAAAACTGCAAGCTGGAACGTTCAGCGCTACGGTGACAATGTGGGCTGCAATGAGACCCGGTTTGAAAAACTCGATAACGGCACAGACGGCAGGCGGATCTATATCTGTACATATGATGCGGCTGTTCATGATTGGGATATTGGGGATAAAATATACATTGAGACAGTTCTCGGAAAGCAGGAATACACTGTTTCGGGAATTTATCAGGATCTGTTCAACATTGCTTCTTATATGATCGATGATGTGTCGTTCACAGAACTTGCTCAGGCCGCAGAGCAGGCAGGAAGCTCGGCAATGCAGATCGCATATTATCATATCAAGAGCGGAACAGAGATTGATGATACGATAAAATATATCAACGACATGATACGATAAAATATGTCAACGACAAGCTTCAGGAAAAAGGCAGTGAGCCCTATGGAGAGTCAATGCAGACCAGCAGAAGCAGAATAACGGTAATAGTGAATATCCTTGCAGGATTTATGGCTGTATTTGCACTGATAATAATAATGATCTGCATGATAATGATAGTTTTCACCATAAACAACAATATCAGCAGGGACATCGTGAATATCGGAGTTCTTCGTGCAGTCGGATATACAGTGGGACAGATACGTGCTGCGCTGACTGTGGAATATGTCATTATCGGAGTCATCGGCGCTGCGGCAGGTTCAGCCCTTTCATATGTCTTTTTCCCTGCAATGGAGCATGGATTCATCAGAGAAGTCAGCGGAGGTATTATCTGGAAGGAGCGTTTGTATCCCGTCTTAACATTCGGAGTTCTGGCAGGAGTTACACTTTTTATGATGGGAGCGGCTTATTTTTCAACGAGGAAGATAAAGAAGCTGCATCCTGCAACGGCTCTGAGGTTCGGACTGAAGTCAAACAGCTTCAAAAAGAATCATCTGCCGCTGAGTGAAACTAAAGGTGAACTGAATTTTCTGCTTGCGATGAAAAGTTCATTGCAGAATATGGGACAGAATATCACCATATTCTTTATTGTCACAGCTGTGGCGTTTGTCACAATGATCTCGGGATTGCTTTACTACAATACAAAGGTGGATATAACATATTTTCAGCGAATGATACAGGGCGATTCTCCCGACATTTATCTTTATCCCGATGACATTTCCTGTGATTCGGCATACAGAATGATCGATAAGATAAGCGGAGTCAGCGGAGTGTGGCAGGTATACGGGCTTGCTTCTGTTACAGCAAGTACAGGAGGAACAGAGGTAGATCTTATCTATGTTTCGGAGCCTGATTATGTGTACTGCGGTATATATGAAGGTGAGATAATGCGCAAAGATAACGAGGTCGTGATCGGCAGTACAGTTGCGGCAAAACTGAGAGTCGGTGTAGGCGATGAGATAGCAGTTGAATACGGTAACGAAAGCAGAAGATACCTTATAACCGGGCTTCAGCAGAATATTATGAGCAGCAGAGTGTACATGACGGATAAGGCCGCTCAGAATTTAGGTATAGATACTGTGTACAATTCTCTCAGGGTAAGAGTCGAAAATGCGGATCATGAGAGGGTAGACGATGTTATCAGCAGGATAGAGGCTCTGGAAATGGGCTTCAGCAGGATAAGAAATAATTTCAGGGAACTGAGAAGCAATGATTATACACCTGTTCTTGCTGTGGGATTGGGCGTATATATCATGGTGATACTCAGCATAGCTACAGTTGCCTTTGTAATAAGGCTTCTGCTAAAAACAGTTTTCATCAAGAAAGAGCGTGAATTCGGCATAAAAAAAGCTGTGGGCTTTACAAGTAAACAGCTGCGGTATCAGCTTTCGCTGTCACTTATGCCCACAACGGTCATAGCTGCCGTTACGGGTTCAGCAGCAGGTTATTTCCTGCTCGACCCGCTTTTCACACTCATACTCGGCGGATACGGTATAAGAAATGCGGAACTTCTTCTTCAGCCGCTTCTGATACCGATCACAGCTGTCGCCGTAACATTGGCTGTATTTATATTCAGCTTTATCATGTCACGAAAGATGAAAAAGCTTTCGGCGTATAAACTCATACAGGAATAAAAAAATCAGGGGGAAATAATTATGATCATCAGAAAAATAACCGCTTTTTTATCAGCGGTGTGTATTATCGGAAGCGGATCTGCTTTTAACAGAGATGTATGCAGACAGCACACGTTAACTGCAAGAGCAGAATTTCATGATTCGGGAGAATTAGGCGGTGATCTCAGGTGGGAACTTGATGATAAGGGCGTATTGAAGTTCAGCGGTAACGGAGAATTAACAGACTGGCCAAGGGTTGAACGTGACCCGGGTCTGTACAACTACTACAAGATAAAAGAAGTAATAATAGGCGAGGGGATCACAAAAGTAGGGTATATTGACTATTCCGGATACAAACTTGAAAAGATAACCATTCTTGATCCCGATTGCATTATATGTGAAACTCCCGATAATGCCGATCCGGAAGAAAGCGGAGTCATCAGCAAGGTAAGATTCAAAGGCTGTATATACGGGTACAGCGGTTCAACTGCTCAAAGATACGCAGAGAAACACGGTTTTTCCTTTGAGGCGATAGACAATATAGCTGAAAGAAAAGCAGGGGATGTGAACTGTGACGGAGAGTTCGATATAGCAGATGTGGTTCTGCTCCGGAAATGGCTGCTCTCCGTTCCTGATACCGAACTTGCCGACTGGAAGGCTGTGGACTTCTGTGATGATGATGTACTTGATGTATTCGACCTCTGCATTATGAAACGGGAATATCTTAAAGAAACAGGCAGCCATTAACCGTGGTATTCGTATAGCAGCTTTTGCGTATTATTGAGGTAGACATTCTGAAGAAGCATCTTCTCGAATCTGTTTCCCAAGACTATTAATTTTGCCCCCATATAGGGCGCACACCAGAAAAGTTTGAATTTATCATTTTTTCAGGTGCGCCCTATATGGGGGCAAAATTCTATTAAAAGTCT
>CADBAC010000323.1 GCA_902792495.1 Ruminococcus flavefaciens
TAGTCCAGCAATTCCTGTTCCCGTTCTGTCAGTTCGGGAAATGTCGCCGAGGAAAAGACCTTCTCCGCAAGCTCACCCTGTTCACGCTCAAAATCGGTAAGTCTAAGCTGTTCCGTCTGCTTACGGATGTATGCCCAATCAAGTGAATCGCCCTTATTTTGCAGGAAAACATAGCGGTCAAGCAGAGAGCGCAGCCCTGTACCGCCTGTGCTGTAATGCTTGTATTCATGGGCAAGCATATACACATAGAAGTCCTCATCGGAGAAGTGATAGCCGTATTTGCTGCTCTCATCGGGAATCATGAGCCGCTTTGTATCCTGATAGTAGCCATAAAAATCACTTGCATTATCGAACAGAAGGGTGTGCAGTTCAAAATTCAGCACAGGCGGTTTCATATACACATCATGGTGCGATCTGCCGACACTCTCCGCAGAATAGCCCATCCCGAGCATGACTTCCTTGATCTCTGACTGTTTTTTGCTGTCATATAGAATGTCATTATCCGCCATTTCACGCATACCGTTTTCGGGATACAGCTCTTTCAGGATCGAGCCTTTCAGCGGCATATACCATATACCTCTTTTTTCAAATTCAGCTAGAATAGCCGTTCTCTCTACATCAAGCATGACGTTCTTGCGTACAGCCTTGTTATATGCCTGATGGAAGTTACTGTCCTGCACGCCTGCCGACCGCAGAGCGATATATACCGCCGCCCTCAGTGTATGCGCTTTTGACAGCCGATAGAGCTGTTCCAAGTCCATAGTCTGCACCCTTGCCGTGTCAGGTGTGATACCGTTCACGGCACAGGAAAGCAGATAGATTAGGTTTTTCGCCGTATTATTCATCAATTATCGCACCAATGGAACGGAGCTTGCCAACTATATCAGCAACGTCCTTTTCGGCAGTAGTACGGTCAACGTCGTATTTTGCAAGTATTTTATCAGCGATCTCTCTTTCAGTAGTATCTGCTTTCATAGATTCTACGATAAAAGCAGCAGTCGGATTGCTTCTGATCAGTCCGTTGAACTTCGTGCCTGTTGTGGAAACGGTGATATGTTCGCCTTTGGTTTCGTGTGTCAGAAATTTCGGATTCAGTTTCATATTCTATCCTTTCTATGGGGAAACAGCTCAATTCACAGGAGTCAACGGTGACCAATCAAGTCCGTCATCGGGCATAGTGCCGCCATTGCCTACGGGCGATGTGGTGATAACATCTTCCGTATCAAACTCGATGATCTCCATAACGGGAGCTGTGTAGGTTTCTTTCATTGTCATTCCTCAATTCTATGGTTTCAGGTCAGTTTACAGGCACAAGCGGCGACCAGTCCAGTCCGTCATCGGTCATGACATTGCCGGGTCCGGGGACGGACGCCCCGCATGTCCGCATACAATGGGGACACATGTATAAGGAATACCGGAAAAAATGCGCATACAGCGGGAAAAAGCCCGCAGGTTGCATATAAATCAAGAAGGCAAAAGAAAGGGGACAAAAGGTATGAAATTTGATCCAAAGACGGGTGAACCAATCCGTTGTTGTACCGTCTGCTGTCGATGAACTCGCCTCACTGCCGTGACAGCCTGTCAGGAGCATACAGAACAGCAAAGCGACCGCTATTGTAGTATATTTCATATTGTGTCCTTCCTATTAAAAGCGGCGGCAGAGATACTCCGCCGCCGCCTTCATGACTTTCACTTTTACGGAATCTGAATATCGCCGTTTCCGCTGTAATCTGGTACATTTCCACCATTCGTCAGCGAGGTTGTGATAACGTCCTCAGTGTCAAATTCGATTATCTCCATGTCGGGAGCAGTGTACTTTTCTTTCATGATAGAATCCTCCATTATTCAAATGCGATATCGCAGGTAAGGTCAGCGCTGATGTCTGAACTGCTTGTGATCGTGACAACAAACAGCACACTTTCCTCGGAATCAGGCGTATAGGAAATTTCGTTCGAGGTCATGCCTGTGTAGTAGCTGGTTGTCTCAAAGGAATAGTCAGTGCCATTATAGTGTGCCGTGAACGTTGCTTTGTTCTTGCCCTCAATATCGGACTTCGGCTTTACAAATACAAATCTGGTGTAATACTTGCCGTCCTTGCTTGCGGTCTGTTTGTAGGTCTTGCCGGTTTCGAGGGTGGTGTCAAATACATTAACAGGAAGCTCAATATGCAGATAATACTGATTTCCTACAGCTTCAACATCAACAGCATCGTTCTCACTTCCGCCAGCCTTAATCGAAGCACCTTCGGCGACATTCCATGTAGGAACACTATCCTGATTCTGATTATAAGCAGTTACAGTACCGCCGAGTACATTGACCGTACCGCCCTTGTCACGATAGCCGCCGCCAAAGCTTGCAGAATAGTTAGCATCCTTAACAGATGCAGTTACATCGCCGCCGTAGATATTTACAGTACCGCATGGGCTGTCCTGACCGCCGCATATAGCAGCTGCACCGGCATTTGAAGCAGCTTTTATTATACCGCCGTGAATATTAATAGTACCATTTGAAGAATGCGCTGAACCGCCGATTGCTGCGTTTTCTGGGCTACGATCCATTATTGAATTTCTTCCGTCAGTTGTGCCTGCAAAAAGCTGTCCGGCAGAATCTTCCTCACTTTGAGCGTAGATATCAAGCTGTGTACCTGCATTTACCTCAATACCTTTTTTCGCTGTAAGTTTCGCACCGTCCGAAAGTATCAGGTGAACATTTCCTTCAATGATGATACGCTTTTCAAAGACTGTATCCTCGGTCACAACATACCAGCTGCCGTCTTCCCATTTTTTATCATCAGGGTATGCCTGATAGCATTTATCTGCATTAATTTTTGCTGTAACCAATTGACTGGCTTTAGAATTATAATAAATATAATCCACTGCATCTCCGGTCAATGCCACAGCATCACCGTCAGGTTCTGTATAACCCGTCAACGTAAAGGTTCTTGCATTATGGTCGATTGAATCAACGAGCCAGCCCTCTGCACTCTCACCATTGAAATATGGAGAATACCTATTTCCATTATTGAAATCCATGAAGGAACCATCCCAAAAATCATAATCGGATAAAGTAATATCACTATCTGAAATATCACCGGAGTGGTCTGAATATCCACCGGCTTTCAGCGTCAAAGTGTACCCTCCTTCTAAATACTCGGCAGACACAGATATAATATCGCCTTTCTCCAATTGCGAAACATTAACCTCACCACTGTATTCCGCTGCATTTGCAGTGATTGCTGTTCCTCCTAAAAATTCTCCCGTACCTACGTTTGCAGGTGCAGCGCCCACTACGAGAGCCATAGCAAGCAGACCAGCCGCCGCCTTCTTCCATGTGTGTTTCATAAGCTCGTTCCTCCTTTATAGAATATGTGGTGATAACAGCCCCCACAGGAAACACTTATCCCATGTGATACGCTTGTATTACCGATTGAATTGTAAAAAGGGCACAGTTATGCCTTGCTTGCACATTATACCGCATAGTCATAACCTTGTCGACCCTTTCTGCCTAAAATTTACAAAGAATTTACATTTAGTAATTTCTCTGCTCATAAGAGCATTATAGCACACTTTTCCCGAAATTGCAAGGGGTTCGGAGCGGATTTTTGAACTTTTTCCGCTTTTTTTCACTGAGGAATTGCCTATATATCTACAAATTGTATACTTTGGATTGCTATATACAAAACACTATATCGTAATAGTCGGGTAATATCGCCTGAAAAGATAAAGCCCTACCCCGTATTGTCGGGATAAGGCTACATATACCGAAATATAGCTGTTTTGTTATCACTTGAATTCCGTTCTGCCATTTTGGGCGGCGGCAGTTGAAGCCCATTCTCTGAACTCATCAGCGTTGTATCCCGGATACTCACGATGAGTTTGCGGCATATGCTCAGGCTTGACAACAGGCTGTATGCTGTACTTATCAAGTCTTTTGTGTGAAGTCATGCGGCATCCTTTGAAATATACCTCCACAAGATCTTTGGTAATTCTGATCTGCACCTGTTCTCCGAAAAGATCAAACGGAACAGAATATTTATTAAGTATGTCACTGATAAGGTAATCATTTCCGACAGTCTGCTGTTTACATACAGAAGGCTCGTAATGCTTCTTTGGCAGCGGCAGCATAAATTCTTTTTCTTCAGACAGGTATGCTTCTCTGCGGTTGCCGGGACGTTTCTGAAAAGGCTTTGTATTGATAATTTCTAACTTTTCAGCCACAGCCTTTCTTACCTCTGAAAAAGAATAAAATTTCTGTTCACGAATTGCCGCAATTATCCGTGTTGTTGAAAAGCCGACTGAACGCTCGACAAGTCCCTTATCCTGCGGTTTGCGAA
>CADBAC010000324.1 GCA_902792495.1 Ruminococcus flavefaciens
CGTTTAACTGACTGTTGTTGTGGCTCAGCACGGACCGGCAGTCTTCTGTGTCTTTAAAGTATTGATTCCAGAACCTCTTGGTCCCTTCGGGATAGTTGATAACGTATGTTGAGAGTGCGTCTTTTATGATATCTCCTGTATCCCTCAGCAGACGGTATCGGTTGGTCAATGCGCTGGCATAATTGAAGCCGAAGCTGTTTGTCCATCCGATAGGTTCATAATTGCAAAAGAGAAAGAGATATTCCGCCGTTTTGCTTTTATAAAGATTTTCCAACTCATTGGCGGGTTCAGCAGAGAAAAGAATATTCCCTTTAGCTGTCTCAGATATATCGTTTTCAGGCTTAATCTCAGTCATATCATTCTCACCTGCCCTTTCCTTTTTTCTGCTCGGATCGTTTCTTTTGGTTTTCTCTTCCCTTTTTATTATATACGGAAAAGCCCATATAACCGAGACCCAGCTCTATATCCTTAAGCACTGTTCCTCTCTTCGGCAGAGACGCTCCGCCTATATTCCTGCTGTGACACCTGCATTCTAAATTTATCCTGTCAATAACGACCTTTCCTGTGTCAGAGTCTTTATTGTCCGCCGGATCCGAACTGACCACACCACTATATATCTTCGGTGTGCCGTTGACAGGATCGCCGCTCTCCTTGAGAGATCCGCATATCATAAAGGGAGTCCGCATTCTGACATAGGTGTTGTAGAACATTTCATCCCTGATGTTTTTTTCTATGAACCGGCCGGTATCCTGATATACGTTCGGATCGTTCGCCCTGCAGTAAAAATCTGACAGAGCATAGGCAAGCAGTATTGAGGGATTACGGGAAACGATACTTTCCTTCTTGGGTCTGCTGCCGTCATAGTATTTTGCGGTACATTCATAGTAATCACTGCAAATATTCCGTATGAATTCCCATTGGTCATTTGTCAGAGCGATACACTGACATTCATCAAAAAGATTGAATTTGCTGCCGGTGAAGTGTTCCCACGCAACTCTGAATCTGAACTCATTGGCATAGTGATCCCTTTTGAAGATCTGTAAGAGATCCTCTCTGTTAAGGAGATTAAACACCCTGTCAATACCTCCGGGATTCTTCATCTCGTTCCGGCATGCATACAGTATCACACTGAGCTTGTTTTTCTCGTAGTATTTGCGGAAAACTGCCAGCCGTTCATTATCCCCGCCGTCAGCCTCCTGACCTTTTTCGAGTTTTTCTATGTCGTCAAGGCCGAGCTCGATCCTCTTTTCATAGGACCTGAACTCCAGCACCTTATTCTGGAATCTGCCGGAGCCGAACGACGACGGAATATTCTCTTCTCCTCTATCGATCAGATCGCCGACCCATACCGTATAACCTAAGATATCCGCATTATCCTCGTCCGACGTCTCTGCGTATGCTTTAAAGGAGCGCAGAAGAGAGATGTAATAGTATTCGTTTGTCGGGTCGGATTCGATTATGGATTTCATTACATCATATATATATCCGAAGTTCAGTGTGCTCAGATCATCAAATCTGCTGTCCGGCTCTTTGCCTTTACTGCCGCAAAACTTAAAATATCTGTGACGGATGAGCTTGAGCTGACTGTCACAGATAACCATTTCCGTAACGAGGGAATTTCTTTCCGCTTTCAGATAGCGGCCGTACCTGAAGCTTGTCGTATTCCCGATCTCATCCTTTACACGTCCGACAGCATTCTGACAGCCGGTTATCACATTCTGGATCAGCTTCATATACTCTGGATACAGTTCTATCTGCTTTTCCGCTTCTTCATCGCTGATCTGATCTTCACCTTTCCCGACGTCTTCGGCTATTGCATTGAAAAACTCATGGCAGAAGTTTGCATATATTATCGTAAATGCTCCGTCCTTGTCGAAGCTGTCATTCAGCAGTTCCGACAGAGGCTTTATAAGCGCCGTGAGATCGTCAAATTTTGTCGGGGTCAGCTTGTAGCTGTAATACGGATGGTGCCTGTTCGCATTATCTTTATTCGGGCCATAGCAGCGCAGAAGGTCTATGATCGATTTTTTTACAAAAAACGACGAACGTGCCTCCTCATCCTCATGGAAGCAACAGATCATGCTCTTTATCATCCCGAAAACGGTATCGTATTTCTTCGGACTGTTCTCCTCGCCTTCAAAATGATTTTCTATGAACTTCGCGGCTTCAAAATTGTTCCGGAAGCAGAAATAGTCCTCATAGCTGTCTTCCAGATAACCGTGATCTATCCACGGGATATACTCGACACCGTAAGGGTCGATCTCCGGATAGAACGAACGCGCCAGCACTGCGGGAGCCTTCATATCTACCTGACCGAACAGCGCTATGCAGAGATTGAAGTCGTTCAGTTTTTTCTTCTGCTCTTTGTACGACTCATCTTTGTTTTTTTGCTCCTTTTCCGGTTCTTCATCTTCATCATCTTTGTTGCTTGCCATAAAACTTCTGAGTAGCGCTATCTGCTTTTCAGACAGTGAACTGCCTGATACCCTCGGGCTGAGCTTGTCCAGCTTTTCGCATATATAATCCGCCATTACACTCTGTTCAAGTCTCAGCCCCTCTGAAAGTATGCTTTCAAATTTCGTTGAAAGATCATAGAACAGCATGGATATGTCTGCTTTGTCCTGATCCTCATATTTTTTGATTATAGAGTTTATCACTCTGTTTTCCAGCGCATCGTAAGATCTCAGGTTATTCCCCAATTTTTTCAGGAAGTCGTTCTTTTCTTCACCTCCAAGCGATCTTTTGAGATTGACGGATCTGATACTTTTTCTGTATTCCTCTGAGCCGTTGTTTTTCTCTGCAGCGTCGGTCTCATCGTCGGGCTCATTGCTGTACTGGTATGCCGTGCAAAGCAGAACGAACCGGCGGCCGTAGATGCCGCTCAGCTCATGACGCATACCCTGATTTATAGCCGACGAATCCCATATTATCAGGACAGGCTGTTCTTCCTCCGCCGTATTTTTCAGCTTTACAAGAAAATCATTGAAACTCCTTGCATCAGGCTTTTCCTTGCCGGCTCTGATAAAAACCACCGGATTCTTACGTTCTTCAAATATTCTGTAGGCAAGCTCTCCGATGGCGGCTGTCTTTCCGCTGCACGGAGCTCCGGACAGTATTATCGGGGTGTCGTCGGCTTTTTCCAGAGCCTTGGAAACTATATCGTATAGTTTTTTGTCGGTATTTCTTTCGATATAGAATCTTGACTTTGCAAAATAGCCGTACCATTCCGGAAACGTGAATCTCCTGGGGAGCATGAATTTCCAGAATTTATTTTTGAGAGCGAGCTTTCCTCTCGGGACGGTTTTGTATATGAAGTTTTCTGTCAACAGCTCCATTTCAGTGGGTTTTCCGAGCAGATCATTCCTGTTTATGCGCACCATTTTGCCGCTGCTGTAAAAGAAATCCGTGTCCGCAAGCTCGCTGTCGTTCTCTTCATCGCGGAAATATCCCTTTACGTCGCTGTAGCCGTATCTCTCCAGCATATCCTCAAACGGCATTTCGCATATCGTCACATTGCTTAATTTGCTGCTTAAGATATTTTTATCCTTATCAGCGAGCACCGAATCCAGAAAGGTTACATTGCCGATACACTCCGCATCCTTGGATATCTTATATATAAGCTTACATAACCCCGAACCCTTGTCTGCTTCTCCGTCAGATCTGTAATCAAATCCGTATATGACAAGGTCGTTGTTTTTTCTCATATAACTCTTCAGGATGTCTTTATAACTGTCGGAAAAGAGTTCTTTTTGGTCGTAATCATCGTTGTAATCATCCTCCAGATCGACGCTGGATATCTTTATCACATTTATATCGTATTCCAGATCTATTTTGTCGGACTGATGATCCAATATTTTAATTTTCCCAGAAAGAATATCCATCAGATCCTCAAAGCTCGCCGAAGTTTTCAGCTCCGTGGATTTGAACCGGGTAGTGAATATTATGCGCCAAGGCATTTCAAGCAGCTTTCTGAGACCGTTGTTTTTGTCTGCCTGACCTATAAAAAGCAACATCTTTTTTCTTGAGAACCCGTCAAATATCCGTTCCAGAGCTTTTTGTTCATTGTTTGCCATACGATCACCTCATTGCCAAATATAATACAATTATAACATATTTTTCACTTATATACAACGGTCAAGCCAGTCAAGATCACAATGTTTTTGTCACGCGTGAACTACCCATTGTCTAAAGCCAATGGGCTTCCTGCGTCATCGTGTTCGTAACCTACTAACTCCACAGGCGTAAATTCGGGCTGAACCGTCCCTACTGTTGTTATAACAAAAAAGCTACGCTTTTGGCAACCTTAACCCACCGTCTAAAGCCGACGGGATTGCGGC
>CADBAC010000325.1 GCA_902792495.1 Ruminococcus flavefaciens
GAAAAACAGCTGTAATGTCTCCTGTGGATGAAGCAGGCGAACATCATATACTGCTGGCACAGACAGGTTTCAAGGATACCGATATTGATCGCTTTTTCCGTATAGTCCTTGATAAAAGCGGAGCTGACTGGACTTTTGTTTGCCCGCCTGATTAGAAGGATATCCCGTTCAAGGATAAGCGGATAATGATGTACCATAAGGACGGCTTCGGTATCATAGCAGATTTTCTCCATGAGATAGGGTATATCATCGGTATCAACATTCATCGCCGTTATCGCAGGCATCTGGATGTTATTACTAAGGATACATATTGAAAAAGCGGCAGTAGGGGCGGATATCATACGCCCGAAAGCCATATCAACAAATAAGAATACCGGACGATCAGCGGTGATTCTGCATTATATAAAGGAGTAAGGATAAATGTATTTATACAATTCACTTTCACACAAAAAAGAAGAATTCATTCCCCATGAGGAAGGCAAGGTAAGTATGTATACCTGCGGCCCTACTGTGTACCACTACGCACACATAGGCAACCTGAGAAGCTATATCATGGAAGATATTCTTGAAAAATATCTGCGCTATACAGGCTATGACGTAAAGCGTGTAATGAATATTACAGACGTGGGACACCTCACCAGTGACGGCGATACAGGTGACGACAAAATGCTCAAGGGCGCAAAGCGTGAGCACAAGACCGTCATGGAGATAGCAAAGTTCTACACCGACGCTTTCTTCGATGACTGCAAGAAGCTGAACATCAAAACTCCTGATGTGGTTGTTCCTGCAACTACTTATATCGACGAATTCATCCGTGTTATCAGCTCTCTCATGGAAAAGGGCTACGCTTACGAGGCAGGCGGAAACATCTACTTCGATACCTCAAAGCTTGACAAGTATTACGTATTCAACGACTTCAATGAGGAAGACCTTGCTGTAGGTGTGCGTGATGGTGTTGAAGCTGATGAGAACAAGCGCAACAAGGCAGATTTCGTGCTCTGGTTCACCAAGTCAAAGTTTGACGATCAGGAACTGAAATGGGATTCTCCATGGGGAATCGGCTACCCCGGCTGGCATATCGAGTGCTCATGCATCAGTATGAAGAATCTGGGCGAATACCTTGATATCCACTGCGGCGGCATCGACAACGCATTCCCTCACCACACCAACGAGATAGCACAGTCTGAGGCTTATCTGGGACATAAGTGGTGCAACTACTGGTTCCACATCCTCCACCTCAATACCAACGACGGCAAAATGAGCAAGAGCAAGGGCGAATTCCTGACAGTTTCGCTTCTTGAAGAAAAGGGCTACAAGCCTGTTATCTACCGTTTCTTCTGCTTGCAGTCACACTACAGAAAGTCACTGGTATTCTCATGGGATAACCTTGACAATGCTAAGGCTGCTTACGGAAAGCTCATCGAAAAGATAGCACCTCTTACACAGGAAAGCGGCGGAGATATCGACAAGGCTGAGTATGATCGTCTTGACAAGGCATTCAGAGAAGCCCTCGACAACGATGTGAACACAGCTATGGCTATCACCGTGCTTTACGATGTAATGAAGTCAAAGGCAAATGCCGCAACAAAGCTGGCGCTGATAAACGATTTCGACAAGGTGCTGGGACTTGACCTTGTTGCAAATGCAAAGCTTTTCCTTGAGGAATCCGCAAACGCTTCCGCTGATATACCTGCTGAGGTAATGGAACTGGTTGAACAGCGCAAGGAAGCAAGAAAGGCTAAGAACTTCGCACTTGCTGATGAACTCCGTGACAAGATAGCTTCACTGGGCTATGAGGTCAAGGAGACCCGTCAGGGAACTGAGATTTCTAAAATACAGTAAGAATAATTCACAGGGGGGACCTACGAATGGTCGCCCCTGAAATATATAATAGGAGAAATGCCCAATGGCAAGAATATACCCCCTTTTCAGCTCCAGCAAGGGCAATTCCACATTCATCGGAACTGAAAAAGGCGGAATACTCATAGACTGCGGAGTCAGTTTCAAAAGGCTGTCTGCTGCTCTTGAGATCAACAATATACCGCTTTCTGCGGTGCAGGCGGTGTTCATCACCCATGAACATTCCGACCACGTAACAGGGCTGAAAATACTGACCAAGAAAACGGGTATGCCTGTGTACGGACAGAAACGCACTCTGCAAAGGCTCTGCGACAATGATAAGATATCGCCGGAATCGCCTGTGATAGATATGACAAATACCGCTATAAACTGCGCAGGCTCGGAGGTGCGGTGCTTCAATACGCCCCATGATACCATTCAGAGCTGCGGATACCGCATACGCACCGATGACGACAAGCTGTGCGCTGTCTGCACCGACTTAGGCCACATCACTCCCGAAGTGGACGAAGCCCTTACAGGCTGCCGTCTGGTGCTTCTGGAGGCAAACTACGACGACTATATGCTGCGCACAGGTCCCTATCCGCTGTATCTGAAAGAGAGGATACTCTCCGTCAATGGCCATCTTTCCAATGACGACAGCGGCGCTCAGGCGGCCAAGCTTGTGGAAAGAGGTACCACCCATATCATCCTCGGACATCTCAGTCAGGACAACAATCGTCCTGATATCGCATATAATACGGTTCAGAAGGCGCTTTCGGGATTCGTCAGCGGCAGAGACTATCTGCTGGGAGTTGCGCCTGTTGAAACTCAGGGAGGAGCTGTTATTTTCTGATGACCATTCAACTCATCGTCATAGGCAAGCTGAAAGAGGATTACCTCAGAAATGCCTGCGCTGAATACATAAAAAGGCTGGGAAGATACTGTACCTTTGAGCTTCACGAACTTGACGAATGCAGACTCAGCGACAATCCGTCCGACAAGGAGATAACCTCCGCACTTGCAAAGGAAGCCGAACAGATAAAGCGCTATGCAAAGTGCAAAGGAAGCCGAACAGATAAAGCGCTATGCAAAGGGAATGATAGTTCCCATGTGCATCGAGGGCAAACAGCTTACAAGTCCCGAATTATCGGAGAAGATAACCGAGGCAGGCGTAAACGGACAGAGCACCGTAACATTCGTGATCGGCAGTTCATTCGGTCTCGCTCCCGAAATAAAAGCTATGGGAGACCTCAGACTTTCCATGTCCAAAATGACCTTCCCCCACCAGCTTGCAAGAGTTATGCTCCTGGAACAGATATACCGTGCCTTCCAGATATCAACAGGCGGCAAGTACCATAAATAATAACTGCCCTGCTAACCGTGGTACTCTTACAGCAACTTTATGCGTGTCTATTGAGGGAAACCTTTCCTCAGAAAGGTGTTTCCCCGATAAATACATATAAAACTGCTATATGAGTACCACGGTTACAGTTGCTTTGTTTTTGCAACTTTAGCAGGGCAGTTTATTTATGCTCAGAGTGTGCTTTCGGCGATGACTTCTACTTCGACGAGAACGCCCTTGGGGAGTGTCTTTACAGCGACGCAGCTTCTTGCAGGGAGGGATGTGAAGTATCTGCCGTATATCTCATTGAAAGCGGCAAAGTCGTTCATATCCGCAAGGAAGCAGGTAGTCTTTACGGCTTTCTCAAAAGATGAGCCTGCTGTTTCGAGGACAGCGCCAAGGTTCTTCATTACCTGTTCGGTCTGTTCCTCAATGGTTTTAGCTTCTACGGTGTTGGTTTTTGGGTCAATAGCTATCTGTCCGCTGGTGTATACCATGCCGTTTGAGACGATAGCCTGTGAGTAAGGTCCTACAGCTGCGGGAGCTTTTTCAGTGTGTATTTTTATCATGATGATCTCTCCTTTTATATATATCCAAGATTGCAAGGATGCAAAGTTTATAACAACCTGCAACCTTGCAGCCTTCTTTTGGGTTTACATTTTTATGCGATTATGCCGTTGGCGATGGACTGCATAAGTCCGCCGTTTTCGATTATCTTCTGTACGAATTCGGGGAATGGTTCAGTCTTGTATTCCTTGCCTGTTGTCAGGTTGCGGATGATACCGCTGTCCAGGTCAGCTTCAACTTTGTCGCCTTCGCTTATGCCGTCAACAGCTTCGGGACATTCCACGATAGAATTGCGGTAGAATATACGTGCAAAGCTTTTGGCTATTACAAGAGAAACTCCGCTTGCCTTGATAGCAATGGGAGCGTGTTCACGGGAAGAACCGCATCCGAAATTCTGACCTGCTGTGATGATATCGCCCTGCTGTACACGGCTCACGAAAGTCTTGTCAAGGTCCTCCATGCAGTGTGAAGCCAGTTCATTGTGGTCACTGGTATTGAGATATCTTGCAGGGATTATAACGTCTGTATCAACATTGTCGCCGTACTTTATAACATTTCCTGTATATTTCATAAGTTCATGACCTCCCAGGGACTTGTTATTTTTCCTGTGATTGCGCTTGCTGCGGCAGTAGCAGGACTTGCGAGGTAGACCTCCGAGCCCACGTGACCCATACGTCCCACGAAGTTGCGGTTGGTTGTGGTAACGGCACGTTCACCCTCAGCGAGGATTCCCATATATCCGCCCAGACAAGGACCGCAGGTAGGAGTTGAAACAACAGCGCCGCACTCGATAAATGTCCTGAGCAGACCCATTTCCATAGCGTCAAGGTAAATCTGCTGTGTGGCAGGGATGATGATGACACGCAC
>CADBAC010000326.1 GCA_902792495.1 Ruminococcus flavefaciens
GCAAGATCTTTCCATTGTTCGCCTATGAGTACATATGACTGCCCTTTTTCGTTTACTGCCCTGAAAGTGATATTGTCATTATCATCACAGCTGAAATAATCGGGCTCAACAGGCGCAGTGCCTTTATAGCGTATAGCCAGAGCGTATTTATCTACTTTCACGGGCTTGTCAAGCTTTATGGTATGATATCCGGAATAGTCAAGGACAGCATCCTGACTGTACAGAAGTTCACTGAAATCCTCGGTGTACACTTCGATAGTTATCTCCTCATCGGGCATATGACAAAATGTTCCCACCGCAGCTAAAGTTCCGGGTTTATTGAAAACATTGGCAATGGCCGTTTCGTCGCCGAGGGATATAAAGGAATCATACCCGGTTCCGCAGTCATAGCTCAAAACATCGCTGTATTCATCGGTCACGGAAAGTCCGAACGCCTCATAGAAGCCTGTATCATAGGATATATAATAATAACCGGCTGAACCCAGCGAACTGTTGTAGCATATCCATGCACCGTCATTTTTGGCAGGCACATTGAAATATTCCTTGGGGAAGTGATCGTCCCATCCTATCAGGGCAACATCATGATCGGGGTCATCGTGTACCGGATCGTTCATTGTGAAATAACCGTGGTTCCAGCCTTTTTTCTCATCAAAATCAAGCACACTTATAACGACAGCACCATTGCTGCGAACATAGTCTTTTATTTTTTCTGTACCGATATCAACTATACATTCATTCTGATCATCAGAATCTACCGCTTTCAGAACAACAGTCCTGTCAACTGTCAGACCGCCGAATCCGTTGGAAAGAGTTTCACCTATAAAGAGCGCATATCCGCCGATATCTCTCTTGTTTACACCGTCAGCAAGGAAAAAGCCTTCGGGATGTTCTTTATTGTAAATGATATCAACTATCTCAAGTGGGTCAATCTCAACAGAACTGCCATTTTTCATGGAATAAGCAGACTCCATTGCTGCTGCGCCTGCAAAAGCCCAGCAAGTGCCCTGAACCTGTGAACCCATAGTGAACTGATTGCCTTCTTCAGCCAGATTGAAGTATCCGTCATCGCCGTGAACATAGGGTTCAGTGGGCTGTGTTTCAGGTTCGGTCTCTGTTTCGGTCACTGCCTCTGTTGCAGATTCAGTTGTTTCCTCTGCTGTTGTTACGGGTTCGGTGATGCTTTCGGATGAGATCTTTTCCTGTTCAGCGCAGCCTGCAAGTGCAAATGCACATAGAACAGACAGAATAAATATTTTTTTCATAATAATGTTCCTTATGGCAGTAATTCGGCAAATGCTGTTATTATATAAGTGAATATTATTGCCGGACAAGACGATCAACACAGTTTTTCTGCTTTGCACAAGTGCGCTTAAATTACCGCTTTATATCTGTGACAGCGAGCGAAAGCAGACTGACCGCCTCGCAGAGAGTAAGCGAGTTTACGAGCGAAACGTGTACGTGGTCAAGCTGACGCCAGCTTGCGAAAGCAGACTGACCGTTTCGCAGAGAGTAAGCGAGTTTACGAGCGAAACGTGATATGCGCCACCGCTCGCTCAGCGGTTACCAGGGCTTTACAGTGCCGATTATATCCTTTACGGACTTGATGCCCTTGCTGTCGAGGAATTCGTTCATCTCGTCTATTATCTTTACGGGAGCGTAAGGGTCTGTGAAAATAGCCGCACCGACCTGAACAGCGCTTGCGCCTGCCATCATCAGCTCGATAGCGTCACGACCCGATGATACGCCGCCCATGCCGATAACAGGGATGTTTACGGCATTAGCCACCTGCCATACCATGCGGACAGCGATAGGGAATACAGCAGGACCGCTCATACCGCCAACGTTGTTGCGGAGAATTGGTCTGCCTGTGTTTATGTCTATCCTCATTCCGAGTAGAGTATTTATCAGCGAAACAGCGTCAGCACCGGCGGCTTCAACGGACTTAGCAATGTCGGTGATGCTTGTTACGTTAGGTGAAAGCTTTACAACGAGAGGCTTCTTTGTTGCTTCACGTACCTTTCGTGTCACCTCAGCGGCCATGTCACAGCTTGTACCGAAAGCCGCACCGCCCTGTTTTACGTTAGGGCATGAGATGTTCAGCTCTATCATGTGAACGTCTGTATCGTCCAGTTTAGCGGCAACTTCTGCACATTCCTCGGGAGTAGCACCTGCGATATTGGCAAGGATGACAAGGTCCTTTGTCAGCAGGTTGGGGAGTTCTGTGCTGATGAAGTGGTCGATGCCGGGATTCTGGAGTCCGACGGAATTGAGCATACCCGACGGAGTTTCGGCGATCCTCGGAGCGAGATTGCCTGTCCTGAGATGGAGAGTAGTACCCTTTGTGGCGATACCGCCCAGCTTGTTCAGCGGGAAAAGCTCCTCATACTCTCTGCCGTAGCCGAAAACACCGGAAGCAGGGATGATAGGGTTCTTGAAGTCGATACCGCATACATTTACAGAAAGATCAGCCATTACCAGAGCACCTCCTCAGCATTGAAAACAGGGCCGTCCTTGCAGACGTGAGCGAAATATTCCTCGTCATTGCGCTTTGTGCGGCAGGCACATCCGAGACAGGCGCCGATACCGCAGGCCATGCGCTCTTCAAGTGAGATCTCGCAGAAAATGCCGTTCTCCTTGCAGATAGCGGCAACACCTTTCAGCATGGGCATTGGTCCGCAGGCGTAAACAGCGGAAATGCCGCCTTTTTCAGCAAGTTCCTTCAGCGGCTGAGTAACAAAACCGTGGATACCTGCCGAGCCGTCGTCGGTGCAAAGTATCACTTCTGCACCTGTTGCCTTGAAGTCATCCTGAAGGATGGCAGCGGAACTGTTCCTGAAGCCGCTGATGGCAACAGCTTTTTCGCCGTAGATCTTAGCAAGCGGGAGCATAGGAGG
>CADBAC010000327.1 GCA_902792495.1 Ruminococcus flavefaciens
ACAGAGCGATGATAGCTTCGTCCTTGTCCTTTACGCTGTCGCCCAGCTTTCTCAGAGCATCGGGAGCTGTTCCGTCCATACGAGCGGAAACCAGCTTGATTCCGTCAACTACCTTTGCATTGTCGAACAGTGCAGCTGTCTTTGCGTTTGCCATCTGCTGATTGAGGCTTTCAAGCTGCTTGTCCTTTTCCTTTGACTCTGCAAACAGAGCAGCACACTTCTCAGGGAGCTCGTTAACATTTGCAAGCTTGATAGCCTTTGCTGACTTAGCGATAGTCTCCTTGAATTCATTGAGAAGTCCGATAACGCCCAGACCTGTTACAGCCTCGATACGTCTTACACCTGCGGCTACCGAGCTTTCGGAAACGATCTTGAACAGACCGATCTGTGCTGTATTTGAGATATGTGTACCGCCGCAGAATTCAACCGACTTGTCAGCAGTTACTACACGAACGGTATCGCCGTACTTTTCACCGAACAGAGCCATAGCGCCCAGCTTTCTTGCCTCGTCGATAGGCATTTCCTGCATTGTTACAGGGAGTGCAGCCATGATCTCGCTGTTTACGATCTCCTCTACCTTTGCGATCTCCTCCTCAGTCATAGCGCTGAAGTGGTTGAAGTCGAAACGGCAAGCCTTTTCGTTAACAAGCTGTCCTGCCTGATGAACGTGATCTCCGAGCACCTGACGGAGTGCATACTGGAGAAGATGTGCAGTTGTATGGTTTCTCATGATAGCCATTCTGCGATCCTTCTCGATCTGAGCAGTTACATTGTCGCCCTTGCGGATGATTCCCTGCTCGATGGATGCGATGTGGAGGAAGTGACCCTCTGACTTGATAGTATCTGCAACAGATGCGATGTTTGCGCCGTTGATAAGCACACCTGTATCGCCTACCTGTCCGCCGCTCTCAGCGTAGAAAGGAGTAACATCCAGAACGATAACAACGTCGTCGCCCTCGGTTGCCTGTTCAACTTCCTGACCGTCCTTGTAGATAGCAAGGACTTCTGCTCCGTCAGCTTCAAAATCGGTGTAGCCTGTGAAGATAGTTGCAGGAGCGTCGATCTTGATGCTGTTATCAGCCCATGATGAACCGGCCTTTGCAGCGTGGTCAGCCTTTGCTCTTGCTCTCTGCTCTTTAGCAAGCTCTGTGAAGCGGTCACGGTCAACTGTGAATCCCTGTTCCTCGCACATTTCAACTGTAAGGTCTATCGGGAAGCCGTAAGTATCGGAAAGCTTGAATGCGTCATCGCCTGAGAGAACAGTCTTGCCCTCAGCCTTGAGAGTGTTTGTGAAGCCTGTGAGAAGCTCTGTACCCTTGTCGATAGTCTTAGCGAATGCTTCTTCCTCGACACCGATGATCTTCTTGATGTAGTCACGCTTTTCAGCAAGTTCAGGATATGCACCTGCATTCTCGTTGATAACTGTATCGCAAACCTCTGTAAGGAAAGGTCTCTTTACGCCCAAGAGTCTGCCATGACGAGCGGCTCTTCTCAGCAGACGGCGGAGAACATAGCCTCTGCCCTCATTTGAAGGAAGGATACCGTCGCCGACCATAAGAGTTGTGCTTCTGATGTGATCGGTGATAACACGGAGAGAAACGTCTGTCTTAGCGTCCTTCTTGTACTCAACGCCTGCGATGGATGAGATGTGCTTCATGATGTTCTGAACAGTGTCAACCTCAAAGATATTGTCAACGCCCTGCATTACACAAGCAAGTCTCTCAAGACCCATACCTGTATCGATGTTCTTGTTCTTCATTTCTTCGTAGTGGCCGTTTCCGTCACTGTCGAACTGGCTGAATACCAGATTCCAGATCTCGATAACTCTATCGCAGTCGCTTGCCTGCTCGAAGTTCTCGAAGGGGCCGTAAGCTTCGCCACGATCGAAGTGTATCTCGGAACATGGGCCGCATGGACCTGAACCGTGTTCCCAGAAGTTGTCCTTCTTGCCGAGACGGATTATTCTGTCATGAGGGATGCCGATATGTTTTTCCCAGATCTGCTCAGCCTCATCATCACTTTCAAATATAGTTATCCACAGCTTTTCTGCCGGGATCTCCAGTGTCTTTGTGAGGAACTCCCATGCCCACTCGATTGCCTCAGTCTTGAAGTAATCGCCAAATGAGAAGTTACCCAGCATTTCAAAATATGTACCGTGACGTGCAGTCTTACCAACGCTCTCGATATCGGGAGTACGGATGCACTTCTGGCAGGTAGTTACTCTCTTGTTGGGAGGAGTAGCCTGACCGAGGAAGAACTTCTTCAGAGGTGCCATACCTGAGTTGATAAGAAGAAGGCTCTTGTCGCCCTGAGGAATGAGAGAAGCGCTTGCCATACGGGTATGGTTCTTGCTCTCGAAGAATGATAAATACTTTTCACGTAGATCGTTAAGACCTGTCCACTGCATAATAAAATCTCCTTTTAATCAATTCGTAATTCGTAATGCGTAATGCGTAATTAATGTTTTCAGCTCAGCTGATACGATTATCAAAAATTATCCATCCGGCATTACAAATTAAATCGGACTCGGTGTACCGTACAGGAATTGAACCTGTGACCTCCGACGTGGAATCCACAAATGCTGTAACCGTCTTATACAAGACGGACTATTGGCATCGGCGTTCTTACACTGAACTAACGGTACATTTAAAATTTGATTGACTTTCCGTAAGCGAGCTTGCGAGCGGCAGCGTGAACTGCGCCCGCCCGCTCGGCGGTGGTGCGCCGTGCAGGGATCGAACCTGCGGCCTGTGTGTTAAAAGCAAGGATTGCTGTTACCGTCTTAATACAAGACGGGATTTTCACTGCTCTACCAACTGAGCTAACGGCGCTTATTTTCAATGCGTAATTATTATAGTGTCACATAGCTTATTACGCATTACGAATACGCATTAATAAAAAAGGCCCCGCCGCCATAAATGGGACGAAGGCTCTCGTGGTACCACCCAAATTCAAAAGGGGAACTCCCCTTTCCTCGGCTATCCTTAACGCAGAAATACGCTCCGCTTTCGCAGAGAGGCTCAGGGGTAGCACCTGTCTGTGATACGAAAGCTCACACCATCCGCTTTCTCTCTGAGGTATCACGCATACAGTCAGTCCCGTCACTGCCATACATTAGTATTATAACGCTGTTTCCGTGAAAAGTCAATGGTTTACAGATATTTTTCAGAAATTTTTGAAAAAGTCCTTGACAAAATCATATTTATGTGATATCATAATGATATCAAATACATACACCAATCTAACACGAAAGGAAATACTGCCATGAAAGAAAAAATTTTATCAACAAGAAAAAACGGTGCAGCTGCTCTGCTGCTCATCACACTTCTCTATATCGCCGCACTCCCGATCACAGTGATCGGCTTCTCAGGCGGAATGCCGCTGCTTGGCGTTCTCGGCGTAATATGGCTCTGTATCGGCTGGATACCTTACTGCGGTCTTAAAATATTAAAGCCGCAGGAAGCTCTCGTTCTCACACTTTTCGGCAAATACAAGGGAACTCTCAAGGGCGACGGTTTCTTTTGGGTAAATCCGTTCTGCACAGCCGTTAACCCTGCCGCTTCCACTAAGCTTCGTCAGAGCGGTGATGTTGGCGATTCACCTATCCCTTCAGTTCAGGCAGCAGCTGTAAGAGCACAGGCAAATGCCGCTTACCCCTCAAAGAAGATATCCCTTAAAATTATGACACTCAACAACAACCGCCAGAAGATAAACGACTGTCTCGGTAATCCTGTTGAGATAGGCATTGCCGTTATCTGGAAAGTTACCGATACTGCTAAGGCTGTTTTCGATGTTGACAACTACAAGGAATACCTCTCGCTCCAGTGCGATACTGCTCTGAGAAATATCGTTCGCCTTTATCCTTATGACGTTGCTCCAAACGTTGACACCACAGGCGACGGCATTGCCGACGAGGGAAGCCTCCGTGGTTCAAGCGAAGTTGTAGCTGCACGTATCCGTGACGAGATACAGGCAAAGGTACAGAATGCAGGTCTTGAGATCATCGAAGCACGTATCACTTACCTTGCATATGCTCCCGAGATCGCAGCAGTGATGCTCCAGAGACAGCAGGCATCCGCTATCATCGATGCAAGAAAGATGATCGTTGACGGCGCAGTCGGCATGGTGGAAATGGCTCTGGAAAGACTCAGCGAGAATGAAGTAGTTGAGCTTGACGAGGAGCGCAAGGCTGCTATGGTATCAAATCTGCTTGTAGTGCTCTGCGGAAACCACGATGCACAGCCTATCGTAAACTCAGGAAGTCTTTATTGATATGGCGGCAAAGAAACAAGTTCCGCTCAGATTATCGGAAAAGCTGTATAACGATATCGCCGCATGGGCGGAAGACGACTTCCGTTCGGTCAACGGTCAGATAGAGTATCTGCTGACCGAATGTGTAAAACAGCGCAAGAAAAACGGGAAGTATGTATCTGATGAGATCGACGCTCCACTGGACGTTGATGTAAATGATTTTGGGAAATAAAAAAACAAAAAAGCGCCGAAGGCGCCAAACACCGGGATTCCAAAGGGAATGTACTTCCCTTTGGCGGAGGGTGAGCGAGGGAGGCAGAGCCTCCCTGAAAAAGTAGTAAAGCAAGCGAAACAATGCTTTACGGACGATTCAGTACAAGTAACGGTCAAGTCGGATTTAGTGGAGGTCACCATCATCGGCTTGACCGTTATTTTTTTCGGAACAGCCGAACAGCGTAGCTTTGCTCGCTGTTCTACTTCTTAGGGAGGGCTCTGCCCTCCCCCTTACCCCCACCTGCCAAAGGGATGTGAT
>CADBAC010000328.1 GCA_902792495.1 Ruminococcus flavefaciens
ACAATGTTTTATAATTACATATGTCGATAAGAACGGCAAAAAAAATTAATTTTTAGGGAGATTTTGGAAATGAAAAAGTTTATAGCAATTATCGCATTAGTATCAGTCCTCAGCTGCGCAGGCTGCGGTGAAAAGGCTGAAAGCAGCACAGTTT
The DNA here is from genome assembly GCA_902792495.1 of Ruminococcus flavefaciens. GTDB lineage: Bacteria > Bacillota > Clostridia > Oscillospirales > Ruminococcaceae > Ruminococcus > Ruminococcus flavefaciens_Z. Next base: position 155 of record CADBAC010000328.1, read on the forward strand.
CAACATCATCAAGCAGCACTGTTGAAAACTCAGCCGCTGAGGAAAGCGTCGCAGAAGAAAGCAGCGAGGAAGAAAGTTCAGCAGAAGAATCAGCAGTGAAAGAAGAGGATTACTTTGACTGGTGGGGATTAAGTATGTACCGTCCCGCTGATTATCAGGTTAAACTAAGTGAAGGTTTTCCACAGGCTTTTTTATCAACAGCTGATGATACAGTGAATAACATCGTTTATCTGACACTAAAAATGGATGATGTAACTACTGCAGAAGGTGCATTAGACTATTTCTATCAGTATTCAATTAACAAAGACATTCTTGGTGCAGAGGACAAAGTTGCTTCTTTAAAGGATAATGAGATCGTAAGTGAAGAGAAGGTGCAGGTAAATGGCTGTGATTTTATAAGGCAGTCAGGTGTATATCATTGTGATACTGTTGGTGAGTATACAGATTTTGCATATACTGGTTATTTTGGTGTAATGGATTTTCCAAAGTTAGGAAAACAGCCCGCTGTATTCATCGCTTTCTCACATCATACAGATGACGAAATGAAGGCAGAACTTGCCCGACTCGTTGATACAGCTGCTAAGGATGCAGTTCCGATGAACTGATGATCCGACTTTAATATCCGTCTGAATGACAAGGGCGATCGGAATATTTCCGACCGCTCTTTTTTTGTCACCTGCTTTGCCCCTCACGCATATCATAAAAGGAGATTTCGGCGTGCCGTATGCCGTAAAGCGGTGGAGGAAAGATATGTGCGGAATTGCAGGCGCTGTCAGTTTTATTGAGGATATGCGTGAGGATATGAAGACCTACGAGAAAATGCAGACTGCCCTTATACATCGTGGACCCGATCAGCGTGGGATAGTCATTTCCCGTGAGGCGGCGCTGATACATACACGCCTTGCGGTCATCGACATCGAGGGCGGCAGACAGCCTATGAGCGCAGGACAGTATACCATAGTCTACAACGGCGAACTTTACAACACCGAGGAGATCCGCCGTGAACTTGACGACGACTTCTCCACTCGCTCCGATACCGAGGTGGTGCTGAAAAGCTACATAAAATGGGGAGAGAACTGCGTTGACCATTTCAACGGCATTTTCGCCTTTGCAGTCTATGATGAACAGGAGCACAGACTTTTTCTTGCCCGTGACCGCATAGGTGTCAAGCCTCTTTTCTACTACCTAAGCGGCACTAAACTCATATTCGCTTCGGAGATACCCACGCTCCTTGAACATCCCGATATCCCCCATGAAATAGATGCACAGGGAGCGGCGGAACTTCTGCTTATGGCTCCGGGACGGACAGCAGGCTGCGGAGTGATAAAAGGCATAAAGGAACTGAAAGCAGGGGAGTGCGGCTTCTATTCCGAGGAAGGTCTGAAACTCCGCACATACTGGCGGCTGAGAGCCTATCCCCTTGATGAAAGCTTTGAGCAGACCTGCGAACACGTAAGGGAACTGGTGCTTGACTCCATACGCAGACAGCTTGTGGCGGATGTGCCTGTGTGTACTTTTTTGTCTGGCGGACTTGATTCCAGCCTTATATCATCGGTTGCGGCGGCTGAAATGAAAAAGCAGGGCAGGACTCTCCACACATTTTCCGTTGACTATCAGGGCAATGACCGCTATTTTCAGAAAAGCCGCTTCCAGCCCGACAGCGACCCTGAGTATATCCGCTGTATGGCGGAATATCTGGGGACGGAGCATCACTGGACTGTGGTTGATATACCCGAACTTGTGGCGGCTCTGGATGAAGCTGTGGAGGCAAGGGGACTTCCCGGCATGGCTGACGTTGACGCATCGCTTCTGCTGTTCTGCCGTGAGATAAAGAAATACGGCACTGTTGCGCTGTCGGGGGAATGTGCTGACGAGATATTCGGCGGCTATCCCTGGTACAGGGATAAGGACATCCGCATGAATGACGGTTTCCCCTGGGCGCAGAGTATGGCATACCGCAAGAGCTTTTTGTGTGACAGATACGCAGAGCAGATAAATGCTGAGGACTACGTTTATTCCGCCTACAGAAGAACTGCCGATTATGCGGAGAAACTCCCCACCGACAACGACACCGACAGCCGTATGCGAGAGATGACACAGCTGAACTTTGACTGGTTCATGCAGACACTTCTTGACCGCAAGGACAGAATGTCCATGTACAGCGGACTGGAGGTTAGAGTTCCTTTCTGCGACTACAGGATAGCCGAGTATATGTACAACGTGCGCTGGGAGTACAAGGACTGGCAGGGCAGGGAAAAGGGACTTCTCCGTGAGGCGATGAAAGACTGGCTTCCCGAAAAGGTACTGCGGCGGAAGAAAAGTCCCTATCCGAAGACACATTCTCCTGCATTTCTTGAAGCAGTCACCGACAAGCTGAGGAAGATACTTGACGAGGGAACGCCCATGACCGACCTTGTGAAGCGTGAAGCCCTTGAACGTCTGCTGACCCATGCCGACCATGTGCAGTGGTACGGACAGCTTATGAATCTCCCCCAGACCATAGCCTTTTTCATTCAGCTGCATCGCTGGCTTGTACGCTATGACATCAGCTTTTGTTAACCGCCATGTAGTTGAACCCGATCGTAGGGGAGGCCGCCCACGGCCTCCCACGGTGAACCAATGATGTTCGCCGTTTATGATAATGATGTTGAATCGTTCATGAAATAATTATATAAATCCATACGTGTTGCGTTAACATGGGGGGCCGAGG
>CADBAC010000329.1 GCA_902792495.1 Ruminococcus flavefaciens
TGGGAGTTTCCGTTCAGTCTCAATGACGAACTGACGATGAAGAACGCAAATGCAGCCGAAAGATTTATCCTCGATAACTGGGATAAGCTTATGGAAAGCTATTCTGACATGGATAAGGCTGCTAAGATCTATTTCTCAGAGATCCTTGAGGGCTGCAAAAATGTGGTCACTGTTGACTGCGGATGGGCAGGAAGCGGTAATATCTTCCTTGAACAGATCGTCAATAAAAAATGGGGGATAGAATGCGGTTTCACAGGTGTGCTGGCAGGAAGCAATTCCTATAATCAGTACGATTCCGATTTCAGCGAGACTTTCCTTCTTGATAAAAAACTTCAGGTATACTGCTTCTCATCGGCTATCAACAGAGACAAGTATATGGCGCATATGCCCTCTGCTAATCATAATATCTATTTTGAACTCCTGTTCAGCGCACCTCAGCCAAGCTTCAGGGAATTTGCCCTGAACGGTGACGGATATGAACTGATCTTCGATGATGAAGCCGAAAACGAGATGTATATAAGGGAGATACAGAAGGGTGAGACAGACTTTATAAATGAGTATGTCAGAAACTTCGATAAGTACCCGTATATGCGCAATATCTCAGGAAGTGATGCTTATTCGCCCTTTATGGATGCTATGAAGAACAGCAAGAAATACATCGATAAAGTCTTTTCGGAGTGTATGTTCGATGAAACCACTAATGGAAAGAAAGTTAGGATAAAGTGAGTAATAAAGAAAAACGTAAAGAACTGAAAAGCAGGATAAAAAAGAAACGTCAGAAAAAATATCAGAAACGTGTAAAAACAGATGAACGTTTAAAGGCAAAAAAACAGAAAACAGAGGCAAAACAAAACAAAAAAGCTGAAAAGCTGAAACGAAAGGAAGCAAAGAAAAAAAGCGGTCCTGTATGGAACCACGAACAGAAGAAATTCTTACTGAAACAGCTTATACGCAGGGATTTCAAAAGCAGATACAAACGTGCTGCCCTGGGTGTGCTGTGGAGTATGCTTTCTCCATTGTGTTTCTTTGCGGCACAGGCAGTGGTCTTTTCAAAGATCCTTGGACGAGGAGAACATTACATAGCTTACCTTATCACAGGTAATATCGTTTTCCATTATTTCTCGGACGCAACTACAAACTCAATGTTTGCACTGCAAGCCAACGGCGGAATAATCTCCAAGATAAAAGTAGACAAGGATATGTTCCTTTTCTCACGAAGTGTATCGTGTCTGATAAACTTCTTCTTCACTGCGGCGGTCATGTTCTTCATAATCGCCATTGACCATATTCCTTTCCACTTGAATTTCCTTTTGCTGATATTTCCTGTGATATGCCTTTTTTTCATGAATATGGGCATAGGATATATACTTTCTGCATTGTTCGTATTATTCAAGGATACCCAGTATCTGTACAGCATATTCACACGAATACTGATATACTTCTCGGCAATATTCTATTACACGGACAGATTCCCCGAACCACTTCAGAATATATTCTACTTTAATCCTGTTTATTGCTATATTTGCTACTTCAGAAGTATAATTATAGATAATACCATCCCTTCGCTTTTTATCCACGGACTCTGTATAGGCTTCCCTATCCTTTTCATGCTGATAGGAAAGATAGTCTACAAGGTCAACGATAACAAGTTCGCATATTATTTCTAAGGAGAAGTTATGGTAGTAGATGTACAAAATGTTTCTATAAAGTACAGAGTCGGAGATTTCAGAAATATCGGACTCAAGGAATTTCTCGCCCAGAAGATAAAAGGACAGTATGATGCCAAGGACTTCTGGGCCGTCGATGACGTAAGCTTTCAGCTTGACAAGGGCGATTTCCTCGGTATCGTCGGTACAAACGGCGCAGGAAAGACTACGCTCCTCAAAGCTGTAAGCGGTGTCATCAGACCCGCAAAGGGCACTGTTGAGACAAACGGACAGATATCCGCTCTTCTTGCCCTCGGTACGGGTTTCGATGACGATATGACAGTAAAGGAAAATATCTATCTCAGAGGCGCATTCCTCGGTTATACCGAGAAATTCCTCAATGAGAAATACCCAGAGATAATAGAATTCTCGGAGCTTCAGGAGTTTGAGAATTACCGTCTCAGACAGCTTTCATCGGGTATGCGTTCAAGAATGGCATTCTCGATAGCAAGCCTGATTGACCCTGACATACTTATACTTGACGAAGTTCTCGCAGTCGGAGATGCAGCATTCCGAAAAAAGAGTGAAGCAAAAATGATGGAGATCATCAAAAACGGTACGACTACACTGTTTGTTTCACATTCACTGGCGCAGGTAAAAAAGCTTGCGAATAAGGTATTATGGCTCGATAAAGGCAAACAGATGGCATTCGGTGATGCCAAGGATGTTTGCGCTGAATACGAGCAGTTCATAAATACAAAAAAGAAATAAGGAGAATGTTTATATGTACGATTATCTGATAGTCGGAGCAGGTCTTTACGGAGCTGTTTTCGCAAGGGAAATGGCAGATGCCGGAAAAAAGGTGCTTGTCATCGACAAGAGACCAAATATCGCAGGAAATGTTTATACCGAAGACATTGAAGGTATACATGTTCATAAGTATGGAGCACATATCTTCCACACCAATAATAAAAAGGTATGGGAGTATGTTACAAGGTTTGCGGAGTTTAATCGCTACACAAACAGCCCTGTGGCAAATTACCACGGTGAGCTTTACTCCTTACCTTTTAACATGTATACCTTTAATAAGATGTGGGGAGTAGTTACTCCTGAGGAAGCATATGCAAAGATAGAGGAGCAGAAGAAGGAAGCAGGTATCACTGAGCCGAAAAATCTGGAAGAACAGGCTATCTCTCTCGTTGGTACCGATATCTAC
>CADBAC010000330.1 GCA_902792495.1 Ruminococcus flavefaciens
AAGGCTCATCAGCCACTGGAAGAATCCGCTTGCAAGAACGATGACCGCAAGTTCAGCCGCAATTTTTCCAAGCTTTTCAAAGTCCACCTGTCCCTTGCCAACACAGCAGTCAACGGCGTTTCCGATAAACACCGGAACAGCCAGCGAAAGTGAAACTCCAAGAGCCGCAAATAAAAGCGTCATCACGAAATATGCAAGGTATGGACGGGCATAGGAGAATACTCTTTTAAGCGTCTTAACCATTGCTTCCGTCCTCCTTTTCGTTCATCTGTGAGCGGTAGATCTCGCTGTATACCTGACAGCTTTCCACCAGTTCATCGTGTCTGCCCATGCCCACAGCTTCTCCGTCGTCCATTACTATGATAAGGTCGGCATCACGGAGAGAAGTGGTCCTCTGGGATATCATTATGACGGAAGTGCCTGCCATGTCCTCCCTCAGTGCCTTTCTAAGTGCAAGGTCTGTGGCGTAGTCAAGTGCACTTGTGGAGTCGTCGAGAATGAGGATATCGGGTTTTCCTATCAGCGCTCTCGCAATGGAGATACGCTGTTTCTGACCGCCCGAAAGGTTCTTGCCGCCCTGTGAGATATAGGTATCAAGCTTATCGGGCATACGGCTTACGAAGTCCCATGCCTGTGCAGTTTTCAGCGCCGAAATGATCTGTTCATCGGTAGCCGCAGGATCACGCCATTTCATGTTCTCCCTGATAGTTCCCGAGAAAAGCACAGCCCTCTGCGGAACAGTACCGATATTTCGGCGAAGAATGTCAAGGTCACAGCTTCTGACGTTTTCGCCGCCGACAAGAACTTCACCCTCAGTTGCTTTGTAGTAGCACGGGATAAGATTGGCAAGGGTGGTCTTTCCGCAGCCCGTACCGCCGATAATTCCCAGCATTTCACCTCGTCCGAGAGTAAATGAGATATTCTTCACCGAACTTTCTGCCGCATCCTCATAAGCAAAGGATACGTTTCTGAATTCGAGGATATCGCCGCTGTCGTGAGATATATCCTCATTACTGCCGTAAGTCTCGGGTTCAAGTGCAAAGACCTCGCTGACACGGTTTGCGGAGGCGAATGCTTTTGTGAAAGTAACTATCAGATTCGCAAGCACCACCAGCGCAAGGAGTATCTGCGTCATATAATTGGTAAATGCCGTAAGTTCGCCCTGTGTCAGGTCGCCTGTGTCGATGCGGACTCCGCCGAAGCGAATGACCGCAACAATGCCCAGATTCATTATCATAAAGGCGGCAGGGTTGAGGATGGCGGATATCTTACCGACTGCAATGGATTCATCGGATATGTCGTCCACTGCTTCACGGAACTCGTCAATCTCCTCCTGCTGACGGGAAAAAGCACGGATAACTCGTGCGCCTTCAAGGTTCTCGCCGGTAAGCATAGCCGCCTTGTCAAGGCATTTCTGAGTCTTTTTGTACATGGGGACGGTTCGGCGCATGATGAAAAAGATTATGACAGAGATAAGCGGCGCAACCACGAAGAATATCAGTGAAAGTTTCAGGTCGATGGTCACCGCCATGACAGCCGCACCAATAACCAGAAACGGCGCTCGGACAGCAAGGCGGATGAACATATTCACACCGTTCTGCACGGTGTTTGTATCGTTGGTAAGACGGTTGACCAGTGAGGAGGTGCCTATCCTGTCGATACTGCTGTAGGAAAGCGAGTTGATATGCTTGTACAGCGCCTCTCTCAGTTCAGTGCCGAAGCCGTAAGCGCACCTTGCCGCAAGGTACTGACAGGTCAGCGCAAAGCAAAGTCCGCATACGCCGAGAAGGACGATAAGTCCGCTCATACGGTAAATGTAGCCGCTGTCGTTGTTGCCGATACCGTTGTCGATTATCTTCGCCATGACCATAGGCACTATCAGCTCGAAAATGGCTTCGAGAAGTTTAAAGAATGGCCCGAACACCAGTTCCTTTTTATAATTTTTCAGATATTTCAATAAGTTCTTCATAATTTCCTCTTACATAGTTTTGGCGGACCTTTTCGCAGTCCGCCTTGATTTTTCAACATTAATTATAACACAGTTGAATGATATAGTCAATACGCAGTTGCTTTGTGAATATTGCTGTAAAAGCCGCACACGAATTTGTGACATCCTACAAAGATGCTCACACCCTATTGACTCATACGTTACGTAATAGTTTATACTGTAATTACGGAAGGAGGTCATGGATATGATGACGGTAAAACAGGTGAGCGACCTTACGGGAGTGAGTATACGCACTCTCCAGTATTACGACAAAACGGGGCTTCTGTCCCCTGCGGCACACACGGAGGCAGGATACAGACTGTATGACGATACAGCGCTGGAAAGGCTGCAGCAGATACTGCTTTTCCGTGAACTCGAGTTTCCCCTGAAGGATATAAAGGCAATAATTGAAAGTCCCGATTTCGACAGGAATAAGGCGCTTCAGCAGCAGATAGAACTGCTTGAACTGAAAAAGGAACACCTCGAAAACCTCATAACCTTCGCCCGTGGATTAAAAATGATAGGAGTGAAAGCTGTGAATTTTAAAGCATTTGACACATCAAAGCTTGATGAATATTCAAGAAAAGCAAAGGAAACATGGGGAAATACTCCCGCATACAAGGAATACGAAGAAAAGGCCAAAAACAGGACAAAGGACGAGGACAGCAGGCTTGCCGAAAGCTTCATGGAGCTGTTTGCGGAGCTTGGCGGAATGCGTGGGCTTGCGCCCGAAGATGAAAAGGTGCAGGCTCAGATAAAGCGAATACAGGACTTTATCACAGAGAATCTCTACACCTGCACTGACGATATACTCCGTGCTCTTGGTAAAATGTACTCGGGCGGCGGAGAAATGACAGAGAATATCGAC
>CADBAC010000331.1 GCA_902792495.1 Ruminococcus flavefaciens
AGCTACAAAGCATTCTTCGTACATCACAAATAAGGCTATCCGAGCTGCGACCGGCTGTTCCTACGATACGGCAGAGCGTATCCTTATTCTTTTTGAAGATGCCGGATATATCTCAGAGAAAAACAACAGGTTCAGACACAAGGTGTACATCAGAAATGTGGAGCTTACAAAGCTGATTTGAGCGTGAAAGGAACACCTATAAGAAAAGCACACTCCCCATAACGGGGAATGTGCTTTGATAAGCAAATGCTTTTCTCCTAATTATTCTCCTAAAGAATTATCTTTCTCCTAAAAACAGTTCCTATTTAGGAGAGAAACAACCATGTTCTATTTCCCAAAATTGAATATCTTTCGTTTTTGGGAAACGGAACTGCGTTATATGCTTGTGAGCCAGTCAGAAAAATCAACTATCCGGATACCCTCATACTGATAAGCGTCATGGCGTGTTCTTGCGATAAGCATTTTCGGATATGCGTCCTGAATAGACAGCAGCGGAGATACCTCGCGCTGAAATGTCTTGTCATCGGTGATGTTATCGGATACTTGGATATACAGCTTCTCATCGCGCTTGATCGCTACAAAGTCAACTTCCTTCTTGTAGAGAACGCCAACATATACTTCGTATCCACGGCGCAAAAGCTCTATGGCTACGATGTTTTCAAGCACCCTGCCGTAGTCCATGTTCTTCGTTCCGAGCTTGGCATATCGGAAGGAATGATCACTGAGGTAGTATTTTTCGGTAGTCGAGAGATACTTCTTTCCTTTGATGTCATATCTCCGAACCTTATAAAATGCAAAAGCATTGCAGAGATACTGCATATATGAGCCTACGGTCTTGTGATTGATCTTATCCTTATGGCTGTTAAAGTTATCTGCGATAGTCCTTGCAGATGTGAGATTTGAGATATTATCCATAAGAAAATCTGAGAGCCTGTCCATAAGTGCGGTATTGCGTATCTTGTATTTCTTGCGAATATCCCTGACGATAAGCGTATTGAATACCTCTGCGATATAGTCATACTTCGCTTCCCTATCTTTATACACATAGGAACCAGCCATACCGCCCTCGCTGACATACTTATCAAAGGCAGCGTAAAGGTCGGTATATCCGAAGTATTTTACATATTCTGCAAAAGAGAACGGATAGACTTTTATCTCAAAAGTCCTGCCTGTGAATAATGTTGCGAGGTCGGAGCTTAAAAGGAACGCATTAGAGCCTGTGATATATATATCGAACTTCTCCGAAGCGTGTAAACCGTTTATGGCTTTCTCAAAGTTATTGCACATCTGTATTTCATCTATCAAAACAAAGTTATCCACGCCCTCCTTGTAGGCGGCATTGATATAGTCATACAGAGGACGATATTCTGTCAGTTCATCGTAATCCGGCAGATTAAAGTTGATATGGATTATATTAGCGTTTTCGACATGATCGGTGACATAACGCTTGAATGCTTCAAGCAGCTTGGACTTACCGCTTCGGCGGACTCCTGTTATTACCTTAATATCGGGTGTACCGATCACATTAATAACTTTGTTCAGATAATCGTTTCTGTCTATCAGTTTCATAAGAAATCACGCTCCTTTACTACTATTATACCACATCTATTTCCCAAAATCAAGTATTTTTCATTTTCGGGAAATAGAAATCGAAAGGAATGAAAATAATGTCAATTTTAATCATCGGCGAAAAGCCCAGCGTTTCCCGTGCGATCAGTGCGGTGGTCGGAGCTTCATCTGCACACAAAGGTTACACCAAGGGTAACGGCTATGTCGTGTCATGGTGTGTCGGACACCTTGTCGGTTTGAAGTTTCCGAACGAATACGGCAACGGCTGGGACCAGAGGTGGAGCTTTTCACAGCTCCCGATGCTACCCGAAAAGTGGCAGTTCCGTGTGACTGACAGCACAAAGGCACAGTATGAGCTGCTGAAAAAACTTATGAACAGAGTTGATGTGTCGGAGATCATCTGTGCGACCGATGCCGATCGTGAGGGCGAGTGTATTTTCCGCTATGTGTATAACATGGCGAACTGCAAAAAGCCTGTGAAGCGGTTGTGGGTATCAAGCCTTGAAGAGTCGGCTATCCGCAAGGCTCTCACAACGATGAAGCCTATGTCCGCATACGATAATCTGTTCAATGCAGGCTATGCCCGTGCAAGGGCTGATTGGCTTGTGGGTATGAACGGTTCAAGACTGTTTTCCGTTCGCTATGGCGGTAAGCTCAACATCGGCAGAGTGCAGACTCCTACACTTGCGATGATCGTTCAGCGTGATGCGGAGGTCAATGGGTTTATCAAGCAGAAGTATTACACGGCAGACCTCAACTGCGGTGAGTTCATTCTTTCTTCTGCAAGAATTGACGATGAAAATGTCGCTGAATCGCTCGTTTCTGCCTGTGACGGCAAGTCGGTCACGATCAGCTCGGTCAAGCGTGAGGTAAAGACCGACAAAGCTCCGAAGCTGTATGACCTGACCACGCTCCAAAGAGAAGCAAACAAGGCTTTCGGCTATACGGCACAGCAGACACTCGACTATACGCAGTCGCTCTATGAGGGCAAGCTCGTTACATATCCTCGCACGGATAGTCAATTCCTGTCCGATGATATGGCACAGACAGCACTCGATGTGGCAAAGCTCTGTGATACCTACTTCGGGTTCGGTATCTCGCATACTCCCGATATTTCAAAGGTCATCAACAACAGCAAAGTTTCAGGGCATCATGCGATCATACCCACAAGCGGTATCGCTACGGCTGACCTTTCTTCTCTGCCGTCGGGTGAAAAGAATGTCCTTACGCTGATCGCAACAAAGCTGATCTGTGCAACGGCTCC
>CADBAC010000332.1 GCA_902792495.1 Ruminococcus flavefaciens
ATAATAATTGAGAATGGAGAATGGAGAATTGAAAATGTATTATTCAATCCGTCAGCGGAGCTGACACAATAATTCTCAATTCTAAATTCTAAATTCTCCATTCATACAGAAAGGATGTTTAAAATGCAGATCACACAGCATCAGCTCGACCTGGTCAACGACCGTATCAGGGCTCTCGTTGAGGCAGGCAGTTTCTACGGCAAAAAACTCAAAGAGGCAGGTATTACCCATATAGAAAAACCCGAGGATTTCACAAAGCTCCCCTTCTCTGAGAAGAAGGATCTCCGTGACGCTTATCCTCTCGGACTTATGACCGCTCCCGAGGAGGAGATAGTCCGTATCCACTCATCATCAGGTACTACAGGTACTCCCGTTATCATCCCTTACACAGCTAAGGACGTTGATGACTGGGGCGAGATGTTCAAGCGCTGCTACGAAGTTGCAGGCATCACAAACAAGGACCGTATACAGATAACTCCCGGCTACGGCCTCTGGACAGCAGGTATCGGCTTCCAGAACGGATGTGAGAAGCTGGGCGCAATGGCTGTACCTATGGGCCCCGGCAATACCGACAAGCAGCTGGAAATGATGCAGGCTCTCAAGACTACCGTTCTCTGCTCGACTTCCTCATATGCCCTTCTCCTTGCCGAGGAGATCGAAAAGAGAGGCATAAAGGAGAATATCCACCTGAAGAAGGGCGTTATCGGTTCAGAGAGATGGAGCGACAAGATGCGTCAGCACATCGCTGATTCACTTGGAATAGAGCTTTACGACATCTACGGCCTTACCGAGATCTACGGCCCAGGTATCGGTATCAACTGCGAATACAACGAGGGTATGCACTACTGGGACGATTACCTCTACCTTGAAGTTATCGATCCTAAGACAGGCGAACCCGTTCCCGACGGCGAAATGGGCGAGATCGTTATCACAACTCTCGTAAAGGAAGGCGCTCCCCTTATCCGTTACAGAACCCACGACCTTTCAAGAATTATCCCCGGCAAGTGCAAGTGCGGAAGATGCTACCCACGTATCGGCACTATCATGGGACGTACAGACGACATGATGAAGATCAAGGGCGTTAACGTATTCCCCAACCAGATCGAGGAAGTCCTTGCAAACTTCAACGAGATCAACAGCGAATACCAGATCCGTATCTCCCACCTTGACGGCAAGGACACCATGCGTATCTATGTTGAGTCCACAGGCGATGTTGACTTTGCTTCACTCAGCAAGAGAATAGCCGAAAAGGTAAAGAGCAAGATCGGCTTCACTCCTATCGTTAAGGTAGTCGAAGTCGGAGTTCTCCCGAGAAGCACCAAGAAAACCGCAAGAGTTATCGACGAAAGATTCGATTGACCGCCGAGCGGACGGAGCGCATATCACGCTTCGCTCGTAAACTCGCTTACTCTCAGCGAAGCACTTACTCTGCTTTCGCTCACCGGCACAAATTCGGGCAGTATTCTATTCATGTTTATATGCTAATAAAAGGGCACACGTAAGTGTGCCCTTTTATTGTACCTCGGTCTTTGGATCAGTTGTTGCAATAGTGCTGTTTTTTCTCCGATCAGGAGCGCAAGATTTATGTAAAAAGGACAAAAATGCATAAACCCCTTGACAAAAGGGCATAATAGTGATAAATTATAGTTAGCACTCAGAGAGTGAGAGTGCTAAAGCTTATAAAGGAGTGAGCGATCGTGGACGAAAGAAAGCTGAAAATACTCGCCGCTGTAGTTGACGAATATGTCCGTACAGGCGAACCTGTCGGCTCGAAAGCGATCTCAAAACTTGATAACATAAACGTTTCAGCCGCTACTATCAGAAATGATATGGCCGCTCTTGAACAGATGGGTTACCTCGAACAGCCCCATACTTCTGCTGGCAGAGTTCCTACTTTCAAGGGATACAGGCTGTATATCGACGAACTGATGACCACTCCCGTTCTTTCGGATGAGGAAAAGTCAAGGCTCGACAGTATGCTGGGCGATAAGGATACTCCCGAAGAACTGCTCGTTCAGAATGCCGCCGCCGCACTTACCGAACTTACTCAGTGCGCCGCTGTGGTCACAAATTCTGTTCCACGCTTCTCGGTGATATCAAAAGTTGAAGTAATACCTACAGGAAAGCGTCTGTACGTCATTCTCCTCATAACCTCAAACGGCAGTATCAAGAATAAGGCCTGCCGCCTTGAATTTGACCTGAATCACGAACAGCTGGATTTCTTTACACATTATATAGAAGAAAACCTCAACGGTGTCTCCGTTGATGAGCTTTCCGAGGAAATGTTCGATAAAATGGTCGCCGCAGTCAGCGCCTATATGGTCTCACTTTCACCGCTGGTAAAAGGACTGGTCGAACTCTCCGAAGACCTCAGACAGCAGGAACTTACAGTAAGCGGAAGCGAAAAGCTCCTCTCCTGTGACGAACTCGACAAGATGGAGGTCGTAAGATTCATCGAAAACAAAAACGGACTTACCGAACTCCTTGAAGATACTTTCAGCGGCATTCAGGTAAAGTTCGGTTCTGAAAATGATACCTTCGCTATAGGCAACTCAAGCCTTATAGTTTCAAAATACCGCAAGGACGGCAAGGAAGCAGGTTCCCTCGGTGTTATCGGCCCCATGAGAGTCGATTATAAAAAGATAATCCCTTACGTCGAATACCTGACACAGAAGATCTCCTATCTCATGTCGGGCGACGAAGACGATATAATTACAGATACACCGCCTGATGACGGAATGTAGCTGACGAAAGGAGTAGGAACGGTGGAAGAAAACAAGAATATCCCTGAAGAGCTCGAAGAAGCTGAAGAGACCGAAGCTGAAGAGACAATACGTAAGACTCTTTGCTGAGTACGATAACTACAGAAAGAGGACTGCAAAGGAAAAGACTGAAACATACCAGAATGCTTCCGTACAGTGCATCGAAAAGCTGCTCACAGTTATCGACAGCTTTGAACGTTCACTGGAAGCTGAGTGTTCCGATGAGAACTTCAAGAACGGTATGCAGCTGATATGGGGTCAGCTCCAGAACTTCATGACTCAGATGAATGTAACTGAGATAGAAGCCCTCGGCGCTGAATTTGACCCGAATATTCACAACGCTATCCAGCAGC
>CADBAC010000333.1 GCA_902792495.1 Ruminococcus flavefaciens
CTTCGAGAACTGAACGGTCCATGAATGCGCCCGGGTCGCCCTCGTCAGCGTTACAGCAAACGTACTTCTGGTCAGCGTCAGGAACGATGTTTCTTGCGAGCTTCCACTTCATACCTGTCGGGAATCCGCCGCCTCCACGTCCACGGAGACCGGAATCGAGAATTGTCTGGATTACGTCTTCAGGAGTCATTTCTGTGAGGACCTTACCGAGAGCCTCATAGCCGTGACGTCCGATGTATTCGTCGATGCACTCAGGGTTGATAACACCGCAGTTTCTGAGAGCTACACGGTGCTGCTTTTTATAGAATGATGTATCATCAAGTGACTTGATATCGTCACCGTCAACTGTTTCTTCGTAAAGGAATTCCTTAACAGGGTTGCCGCCAACGAGATGCTCTTCAACAATACGTGGGATCTCATCAACTTTTACACGAGAGTAGAATGAACCCTCAGGGTAAACGATCATGATAGGACCTCTTTCACAGAGACCGAAACAACCTGTCTTAACGATCTGAACCTTATCCTTGAGTCCCTTTGCAGCAAGCTCCTCCTCTAACTTTTCGATGATCTTCGGAGAGCCTGAGGAAGTACATCCTGTACCGCCGCAAACGAGAACGTGTCTTTCATATTTTGAAGAAGCATTTTCATGGGTTCTGAGGCCTACCTCGCCCGCCATGCTGTCTCTGACAACCTTGAGTTCTTCAAGAGTCTTCATAAGTTAACCTCCTAAATGGTAGTATGTAAAATTAAGCGTATTTAGCGATGATCTTATCTACATCGTCAACTGTAAGACGTCCGTAAACATCTTCATTTACAGTGAGAACGGGAGCGAGACCGCAAGCACCAATGCAGCGGCAAGCATCCAGTGAGAACTTACCATCGGGAGTGCATTCGCCGCCGCCGATGCCGAGCTTTTCCTGAAGCTTATTGTAGATATCGCCTGAGCCCTTAACATAGCAGGCTGTACCGAGACAGACTGAAATGGTATACTCACCCTTTGGATAGAGAGAGAACTGAGCGTAGAAGGTAACTACTCCATAGATCTTTTCGAGCGGGATACCTGTGTTATCGGAAATAATAGCCTGAACCTCGATAGGAAGGTAGCCGTAGATTTCCTGAGCCTTCTGAAGGATAGGCATGAGAGCGCCCTTATCGCTCTTCTTTTCCTCTATGACCTTGAGAAGCTCTTTCTCCTGTTCAGGAGTACCCTTGAAGGGAACAGTTGATTTAGCTGAATTCATTAAATGAACCTCCTTAATAAAACTGTGAAAATTGTAACAAAGTTAATCGCAGAAACCATATTACTTCTCACATATCTTTATGTATTATAACATATATGGCCGCAAATTTCTATTTCTAATTTAACCTAATTCGCCTTTTATTTTTTGTCGAATTTGTACACATTTTTCTAACAGTGTTTTACGGTACTAACAAATTTAGGCTAACCAAAGGTAACAATTGCGGTTTTTCGCTGAAAATGTGCTATAGTATTAAGCCTACATTGTTGATATGTTTACTGTTTTTGAATCCCCTCCTCTGTCAATAATAATCGTCCGAAAATGCTTTTGCATAATCTGATAATACAAATTTACAAAAAGTTCGTATTTTGGATTCTTCGATTTTTATTGACAAACTCTCATTCATATTGTATAGTAAATTTAGTAAGTATCACTTATGCCGTATATGGTATATCACCGTTGTTCTGCACTGCTTCGGTAGTATGCCGGCATCTGTCTGACGAAAGGAGTAATTATGAGTTTGCCAAATGATCCTATAATTCTTTTCAGCTATCTGAACACGCTGCTCAGAGATGAATACGACAGCCTTGATGAGCTGTGCAGAAGTCTCTGTGTTCCGAAAGAACAGATCGAGGAAAAACTTGCCTCTGTAGGTTTTGCTTACGATTCAAATTCAAATTCATTCAAATAGGCTCTCACGCTTTATGATAAGCCATAAATGACATAAAAACATACATAAATGATCCACTATGGCGAATCAGAGCTTTACAGAGCCGGGCCGACTTAATTGTCGGATGGGAGGGTATTTATGCATACACTATTTAACAGAATGGCTTCTGTGGCGGCATCTGCTGTTATGGCAGCCTGCACACTCAATGTTTTCCCCGTCTTCGCTGCCGACAGCGTTGAAAAGGTAACTATCCACTTCGAGTATTCCGATCCTGCTATATCTATCGCTGAGGACGACGACGGAAATATCCCTGAGATCAACGATATCGAAGCTAAAACTTTCGATTCGGTAAAACTTCCTAATGCTACTCTTGAAAAGGAAGGCTTCGTTTTCCAGGGCTGGACTGCTGACGGTATCTACGGTTACGAAGCAGGCTCCATCATTCGTACTTCAGATTCGGATATCATTCTTGAGCCTGTATTCTCTGTTTACAAGGACAAGACTATCTACAGAGGTGTTTATGAGGTTGACTTCGGCGATGGTAACGGTGTTATCGATACATCAAAGGATCTCAAAGATATCGTTGCTCACCCCAATGAATTCGTAAAGCCAAGCTTCATGAGCTATCAGAACGAATTCAAGAAATCAACAGGCTGGACTGACGGTGAACATGATTTCCTTCAGGAGCAGCTCCTCATTATGCCTGAGCACGATTTCACTCTTACACCTATCTGGCACAACCGCCTTACTCTGAGATATGAAGCAGGCGACTACGATAATATAATCGGCGCAACTTCTGCTGAATTCGATGTTATCGAATCACAGCCAAAGGATATTGCCGATGGTTCAAGATTCGCACGTAAAGGTTATAAGATCGATCACTGGCATTGCTTATATGACGATAAGGACTACGCT
>CADBAC010000334.1 GCA_902792495.1 Ruminococcus flavefaciens
TATTAATTTTTGCCCATTATAGGGCGCACATAAGTAAAGTAAGAATTTTTCATATCTTTCAAGTGCGCCCTATAATGGGCAAAAATTCTATTAAAAGTCTTTGGA
The DNA here is from genome assembly GCA_902792495.1 of Ruminococcus flavefaciens. Taxonomy (GTDB): domain Bacteria; phylum Bacillota; class Clostridia; order Oscillospirales; family Ruminococcaceae; genus Ruminococcus; species Ruminococcus flavefaciens_Z. Next base: position 106 of record CADBAC010000334.1, read on the forward strand.
AAAGGGGTTCGGGGAAAGAACCTTTCCTCAGAAAGGTTTTTCCCCGATAAATGCGTATAAAGTTTCTATATGAGTACAGCCGCTAACCAGAGCGCCTTTTGTGCATGAAAAACTACGGGGGCAGATCTTTTCAGGTCTGCCCCGTGATTTTTATCTGATACGCTCATCGGTATGGGTTATGACGATGTTTTCCTTGATGTTGAAATGCTTTGTCCGTCTCGGCGGATCGGTGGTCGGGACTGTAAAATGCTCCTGTTCCGAACGGACGGGAACTGCTTTTATACGGGTATCCGCCTGTTTTGCACGTCGTTCCTTTGCGGCGATAATGCTCCACATGATGATATTTATGATAACGAATATCACCGCAGCGATCGCAATGACGAACCATTCTTCGTTAGTTAACACGGATACCTCCTTTTGCGGCGGTCAGAATTCCGCTCTGAACATTGCCGCTGTAATATTATCACGTTCACTGCGCTCCTTTACGATCTCGATAAGTCTGCGCAGACTTTTTTCCATTGCCTTTTTGGTGGTCACTTTTTCAGGCGACAGCTCATCGAATATTTCCTTTGGCTCAAGTACGTGTCTGAAACCGTCGGAACATATCATATAATTAGCGCCGCTTTCAAGATTGCCGAACTTCACCTCGGGTTCAACATCCCCGGAAGCGCCTACACACTGAATGAGAGCGTTTCTTCTCGGGTCGGTCATAGCCTGCTGCGGAGTCATATTTCCACGCTTTATCTCACGGTTGATGAATGTATGGTCATCGGTAAGCTGACGAAGATCTGAGGCGATCTTGTATATTCTTGTATCGCCTGCGTGGAATGTCATATATCCCGAATTCACGGCAATTATGCCTGTGGCGGTAGTGCCTGCCCTGATATTGTTCTCAGCGCCGTACATCACAAGCCTGTCATTGAGTATGCGCAGACGCTTGATAGTTCGTCTTGCGGCAGTTTCCCAGTTCCAGTCGTCGATCTCATAGGGCAGTTCATTGTCGAACCAGTCGGAGAAGCTTCTCACCACTTCGGCGCTGGCAAGTTCGCCTTTCGAGAGACCTCCCATGCCGTCGCAGACCATTATAAGTGCCACTGAAGCGGTATCGGTCTCGGCTGTCTTGACGCACACGCTGTCCTGATTAACGCTTTTATGTATGCCGATATCGGTATCGGCAGCAACAATATATCTCATTGTATTCCCTTTCAATTCTCGCTGAAATCGAACAGTTCGTTGGAAAGTCTTATCTCATCGCCGCTGCGCAGACGGTACTCAACATTTGCAGGGACGTTGATACCGTTGACGAAAGTGCGGTTTGTAGAGTTCCGGTCTATGATATAGAATACGCCGTTTTTGTTGATGATATGCGCATGGACACGGCTCACCGTTCTGTTTCCCGTTACGCACAGGTCAACCCTTGCGCTTTCCTTGCCGATTATGAAAAGGGGCTTGTTGATATTGAATGTTTCACCTGTGGAGCGGCGGAAAAGCTTGGCAGGGCGCAGAATAAGCGCTGCGTTGAGTTCCATTGTGGACTCTGATTCCTCATGCTTTTCGCTTTCTTCCTTCTCTTTTACGGGACGGTCAAAGCTTTCATCGGCCATTTCTTTTTCCTCTGCGGGAATTTCTTCCTCAACAGGCGGCTGTTCCTCTTCCGGAGGTTGTTCCACGGGGACTTCCTCTTTTATCGGCGCAGGCGGAGGTGCAAAGGGACTCTGAACAGGTGCCGGCTTTGGCTGAACAACAGGAATGTCAATATTCTCACGTTCATCCTCAACGGGCACAGGGATGGCGGCTTTTCCGAAGATAAAGCGCATGAGAGAGAATCCCTCCGAAGCATCAACAGCAGGAACGCCCGAATTATGCTGTATAGTGCCGAGGCTGGGTATGCTTGGAAGTCTCACTATATCGTTGTAGGTCCTGGGAGAATTGACACGTATGTAGTCCTCGGCATCAGCCAGTGAGAAACGTCCCATACCCATTACGAAGTACATGAAATTATCCGCAAATGAAAAGTCATAATCCGAAACAAATCTGGCAAGAGTTGAAACTTCACGGAGACAGCGGACGATACCGCCGTTGGGAGTTTCGCAGTTGGTAACGGTCATATACGGAATGAATATCTGCCCGCTCTGCTTGTTCATAAGCATGAACTTCGGGTCAAGCACAAGGCGGTTGAGGTCAAAGCCGTACTGCTGTGCAGAACGAAGCATTTCCACAAGCTGTGCAACTATGAGGAAGTAGCGGTCCTTGTTCATTTTAGTTTTAAGGGCTGAGGCCATGGATATACCGTCAGCACCCGAGAATACTATGGTCTTGTTTCCGCTCATCTGCGGACGCATGAAGAACTGTGTAGGGCAGGAAGCCAGAAAATCTATCTCTTTGCCTATGACAGTCTCCTCACGGGACAGCCTGCATTTTACGGCTGTTTTTCCCTGACAGGAGGTGATACTGAGTTTCGCCATATCCATCTTCCCCTTCTGTAGCGACGGATACTACCTCCGCCATTTGATACATTATTATTATACAGCACTTGCAATGTAAAGTCAATAAAAACGAACGCACATTTAACTGTGGTACTCGTATAGCAGTTTATATGTATTATTGAGGTAGACTTTTTGAAGAAGGATCTTCTCAAATCTGTTTCCCAAGACTATTAATTTTGCCCCATAATAGGGCGCACAACTGTAAAGCAAGATTTTTACAAGTCTTTCA
>CADBAC010000335.1 GCA_902792495.1 Ruminococcus flavefaciens
GCAGCAACAGCAGCGGCAATGTAGATGTACTTTCTGATATCGACTGCTTCTTTAAGGATAACATTTGTGGGTATGGAACAGACGATGTACCAGTCGTCGTTTACAGCGTTAACTGTGGAAAGGTTATCGGCTCCGTTTATAACCATCATGTCCTTGTCACGGATATCTTCCAGAAGAGCGGCGGGGATAGTGTTTCCGCTGACATCTGTCTTTACAGATGAATATATCATCTTGTAGTTACTGTCGGTAAGACGTATCTCCATATCGCTGAGATTCTCCGGGTTCTCGAATACTGAGTCGAGTTCCTCGGTGTAGAATGAGATCACAAGAACAGCATTGTTCTGCATCTGCTTTACGTAGTAGATACGCTCATAGTCGCCGTTGTAGCCTGTGTTCCAGCCGTCATGAGTACGGTCATGATCAGCCATAGCCGAAAGGTCTGAATAAAGCCTGTCACCGAAAAGCTTTATAGTTCCGTTTGAGATCTTTCCGACAGTGCCGTTGTTGGAATATACGATACCGTAGTCAACGAAATTCTCCATAAGGCAGAGTTTGCTGAGATCGGCGGCTATCTGTTTTTCAGTATTGATCGCTTCATATTCGTCATTTGAAGGATCGGCAGCGTCGTAGGTGTAGGCATTATCTACGGAATAAGCGAGAGTGCCCATGGTTTCCATGCGGTTAAGGTAGCTTTCAAGGTTCAGTTTGAGCTGAACATTGAGTGTAGAAGTCATAGAGCTGACTTTGGCCCTTGTGAGATCATCATACTTTCTGACGGCGAAAGCAGTAATGGCGATAACAGCTGCAATAACGATAACAGCAAAACCTATTATCATCAGCTTGCTCATCTTCCTGATCTTCTCAAGGCCCTGTGACTGGATCTGATCTCTTGTCATTTTTTCCTCCTTATTTAATATCCCATTTTCTCACTTTAAGTGTGAGTTTATCTATACGATAAACTGTACAAATTTATACTGACATAACGGCGAAGAATTCAGTGGAATTTGTACAGACATATCCAAAATGACAGAATCCATTATAGCACAACTTATTTAAGAATACAAGTGCAAAAGAACGATTAGTGCACCAAAAGAGGAATATTTGGTCGAAATATACTATTTCGATCCAGGATTTTATTTGTTTTTGCTTATTGTATAGATTATTTGCAATGATACTCTCAGTAAAAGACTTGCTTTTGTAATAAAGGCAAAAAAAATTGCCGCATTGGATGCGGCAATTTTTAAGGATCTCTTACAGCTTATCAGCAATGTCGAAGATCATTCTCTCGGTCTTTTCCCATCCGATGCAAGGGTCGGTGATGGACTTACCGTAGATGTGTTCGTCGATTTTCTGTGAGCCGTCCTCTATGTAGCTCTCGATCATGAAGCCCTTTACCAGTTTGCGGATATCTTCGTTGTATCTGCAGCTGCTGAGAACTTCGTTGACGATACGTGGCTGTTCAAGGGGGCGCTTGCCTGAGTTGCAGTGATTGGTATCGATGATAACAGCAGGATTGCTGAATCCCTTTGATTCATAGAAAGTATGCAGAAGCTGAAGTGTTTCGTAGTGGTAGTTAGGCATACTCTGGCTGTGATGGTTCTCGTATCCTCTGAGGATAGCGTGAGCAAGGGGATTGCCCTGAGTCTCAACTTCCCAGCCTCTGTAGAGGAAAGTATGGCCTGACTGAGCAGCTTCGATGGAGTTCATGAGAACGTTAAGGCTTCCGCTGACAGGATTCTTCATACCAACGGGAACATTGAGTCCGCTGGCAGTAAGTCTGTGCTGCTGATTTTCAGTTGAACGAGCGCCGACAGCAACGTAACCGAGAAGGTCGTTGAGGTAACGGTGATTCTCGGGATAGAGCATCTCATCAGCGCAGGTGAAACCTGTTTCCTGGATAGCACGGAGGTGCATCTTACGGATAGCAACGATACCCTTGTACATATCGGGCTTCTGGCTGGGATCGGGCTGGTGAAGCATACCCTTGTAGCCCTTGCCGGTTGTTCTTGGCTTGTTAGTGTAGATACGTGGTACAATGAAGATCTTATCGTTTACCTTTTCCTGAACTTCTCTCAGGCGGCAGATATAGTCGATAACGCTGTCTTCGTTATCAGCAGAGCATGGACCGATGATGAGCATAAGTCTGTTGTCTTCGCTTTTAATGATGTTAGCGATCTGCTCATTTCTTGCTTCGATCACCTTATTAAGTTCTTCTGAAACCGGATATTCGCTCTTGACTTCCGCAGGGATAGGAAGCTTGCACTTGAAATTCATGTTCATATTATTTATTCCTTTCTTAAAAATAATATCATGGATATTATAGCACATTCCATTTTATAAATCAACAATAAGTTTCAGAAATGAAGATATTCCGATGAATATACGTTTTTATCCCTGAAATATCATGAGAAGGGGAATAAATAACTGTACAAAAATCATACACCAAAGAGGAGCTTGTCGTATGCAGGGAAAGGCCAGTATGTCTCAGCAGTAACAGTTTCAGCCTTGTCAGCGGCACTTCTCAGTTTGTCCATAGCAGGCAGAACAGTGTCTCTTACAAATTCTGAAGCGTCCATGATAACTTCGATAGTTCTGAACTCTGCAACAGCTTTTTCCAGAGCTGATGTCGACTCATCCATTTCGTCGATGAGGTCGGAGAGCTGTGTAACAAGACCTGTCTCGTATTTGCAGGCAGCCTTTGAAACGCTCTTCTTTACAGCAACAGCAGAAGCGGTATCAGCTGCAAATTTAGCAACGGCAGGGATTATTTCCTTGCGAGCCATATCTATCATGGTAACAGCTTAGATGCCGTGAGAAGTGAGCATATCAACGTTCTTCTTGTCGCAGATATGAGGCATTGCATCAGCAGTTGTTTTCAGGTTCATGAGACCACGCTTTTCAGCTTCAGCGATCCATGCATCGTCGTAGCCGTTGCCGTTGAAGATGATACGCTTGTGCTCCTTGATAGTCCTGCGGATAAGGTCGTGAAGGGCTGTATTGAAATCAGCGGACTTTTCAAGTTCATCAGCAAACTGTCTCAGCACTTCAGCAACTGCGGCATTAAGATGGATATTAGCGCATGAGATACTATTGGAAGAACCAAGCATACGGAACTCGAACTTATTGCCTGTGAATGCGAAAGGAGAAGTACGGTTACGATCGGTCGTATCCTTGCTGAACTGAGGAAGAACATCCACACCCAGCTTCATTTTTTCTTTAGCAGTACCGCCGTATGGAACGTCATTTTCTATTGCATCGAGGACAGCAGTAAGTTCGTCACCGAGGAAGATAGAGATAACGGCAGGCGGAGCCTCATTTGCGCCGAGACGGTGATCGTTGCCTGCTGTAGCAACAGAAAGTCTCAGCAGGTCCTGATAATCGTCAACTGCCTTGATAACAGCTGCAAGGAACAGAAGGAACTGAGCGTTCTCAGCAGGTGTCTCGCCGGGAGAAAGAAGGTTTTCACCCTGATCTGTGGAGATAGACCAGTTGTTGTGCTTGCCTGAGCCGTTTACTCCTGCAAAGGGCTTTTCATGGAGGAGGCACACAAGGTTATGACGGAGAGCGACTTTCTGCATTACTTCCATAGTCAGCTGATTGTGGTCTGCGGCGATATTTGTGGTATCATAAATAGGTGCAAGTTCATGCTGTGCAGGAGCAACTTCATTGTGCTTGGTCTTTGCAAGGATGCCCAGCTTCCAGAGTTCACGGTCAAGATCAGCCATATATTCGGCAACTCTCGGCTTGATGGAACCGAAGTAGTGGTCGTCCATTTCCTGCCCCTTTGGAGGCATTGCACCGAAAAGGGTACGGCCTGTCATTATCAGGTCTTTTCTCTGCTTCCACATATCACGGTCAACAAGGAAGTATTCTTGTTCGGGACCAACGGAGGTTTTTACGCTCTTTACTTTTGTATTGCCGAACAGCTTTAAAATACGCAGACTCTGCTTGTTGATAGCTTCCATAGAGCGGAGAAGCGGAACTTTCTTATCGAGGGCTTCACCTGTGTAAGAGCAGAATGCAGTAGGAATGTAGAGAGTGCCGTCCTTGATAAAAGCATATGAAGTAGGATCCCATGCTGTATAGCCTCTTGCTTCAAAAGTTGCACGGAGACCGCCTGAGGGGAATGAAGAAGCATCAGGTTCGCCCTTGACCAGTTCCTTGCCTGAGAATTCCATAATAACACGTCCGTCAGGTGCAGGGGAGATGAAGCTGTCGTGCT
>CADBAC010000336.1 GCA_902792495.1 Ruminococcus flavefaciens
GATGGCGGTCTTCTGCGTGAATGCCCATCTTACGAAAAGAATGCTGAGTATCAGCGAAGTGCCGAATATAGGAGTAAGCCGCCATTCAGCCACAGAAAGCACACCGCATATATAGCCGATGAGGACTATCACGGTAACTGACCAGTGTATCCACACCCAGTATCTCAGTGCCCTTCCGAAGATATTTCTCTGATATTTCGGGTAGCATATCGTAGCGATAACGGGAATGACCGCCAGCATTATAGCATTGAAGATGTAAAAGAGGTTCTGAAGACCTATCCCTTTCATGAGGAACTGTTCTTCCATATTCTTCACACCCAGCAGACTCAGCCATGCGGTAGGCAGGTTTCTCAGATGGTCGGACCATGTACTCATTGCGGAGTACATTGAGTTTGCTTCCTGATAGCCTGCGGAAAGGTCGCCCACAAGTCTGTTGTTGAGGATGATACCCAGGACTGTCATCACACCCACTATCATGACTCTCAGCACAGCATAAACAGTGTTGCAGCTGAGAAGCTTGTTTTTCGTATCAAGGAAATATTCAGCAGCTATTGCCGCCATAAGCGGAAGTGCAAATATGGAAATTGCGGATATTCCGTCTGTTGCCGCCAGCATGATGAATACCGAGAAAAAGCAGGCTGTCAGGGCTATGCTGTAGTTCATGCCCGAGGTATCGCCTTTTTTCATGCGGATGCGTCTCAGCTTGTTGCCCTTGCTCATTATCCTGAAATAAAGAGCCATGCCGATTATAAGGAAGAGTATACCAAGTGTATAGTAAATCGTATGCCCCCAGAATATCTCTCTCAGCTTCCGTGAAGAAAGAGTCATTGCAAGGAATGCGGCTGTACCCAGTGCGGCACTTCTTGAACCTGTGCCGATAACATTCTGCATGACAAAGAACAGAAGGGTTATTATGACGAAAAATGCCGTCATTCCCAGCAGATGTGTGGTCAGCGAAAGTCCGGTTATACGGATAAGCGGCTGCATGATAAGGTTCACGCCGAAGGGCAGAAAGCAGGCATACCTGAAATTCGGGTCGTATACCGAACCGCTTTCGAGTGAGGCATTCGCCCACATGAGAGTGTCGGTGCAGTCGGAATGGAATTCATTCCTTGAAGCGACAATGACGAAGTAAAGCGTTATGACAACCACTGCGGTAAGTATCCCGAAAGCGGTGATATATGAGAAAAACGCAGCGATAGCTCGGACGGAAATTATCTTCTTTTTGGGAGAATCAGGCCGTATCACGAAAGCGCTGATACTTCCGTCGCTTTTTTTCATTGTCTGAATCAGATGTTTTTTTGGCTTTTTGTTTTTTTCTGAGGAGTCTTTTTTAAACACAGACTCACTCCTTTCCCTCTTTTTTAGTGTAGAGGAGTATCTTTCTTGCGAAGAAATTCCACAGGAATGACACAGCTGTTGATACAAGTTTAGCTATTATCTGGAAGAGACTTGTGGTATCTCCCAGCCATATCTCGAAAAGTTTGGTTATGCCTATGGTGATGAGAAGTCCCACTACTCCGATAGCGGCAAAGCTGAGGAATTCCACCAGTCTGTTGCTGATATTTGACTTTTTGAATATCCAGTATGTGCTGATGAGATAATTCACAGCAAGACCTGCCACGAATGAAAGTGAATTCGCTACCCAGCCCAGTTCCTTTCTGTCACCGAAAACAAAATGGAAAAGAAGCCATGAGACTGCGAAATCCACCAGAAAGGCAAGTCCGCCGACAAAGAGATAACGGAAAAACTGTATCAGAGTATTATCAGTATCCCCGACAAACAGTTTTTTAAACTGTCTGTCACGGATGATCTGCTTGATCTCGTCCATTACTTCTGCTTCTCCTCGTGGTATTCCTTTTCGGTATTAACGTTCCAGATAGCGGATTTATCGGTGCTTCCGCTCTTTATAGCCTTTACTGCCTCGAAGGATGTTACCATTGAGTGGTCGATGTTGTTATAGCGGTGCTGACCGTTTCGGCCTACGCAGAACAGGTTGGGGATAGTGTCAAGGTATTCGATAAGGGTATCCATCTCCTCGTATGTATCGAAGTAAGCAGGATAGGCCTTCTTTACCTTTTCCATGTGGGTATCAAGTACCTGATCGGCACTGCTGATAAGTCCCAGCTTCACCATTTCCTTTACGCAGAAGCGTGAGAACTGTTCCTCTGTCATATTCCAGAACTTGTCGCCCTCGGTAACGAAGTACTCAAGGCCTACCCATACGGTGTGGCCAAGGTCCTTTACCATGTAGGGAGACCAGTTGTTGTATATCTGGAAACGTCCCATCTTGACACGTCTGTCCTGAACGTATACCCAGCAGTCAGGCACGATGTTGCCGACGGTGCGCATATTTGTCTTGTTTTTCAGATTAAGCTTCGGAACAAGAACACCAAGAGTCATGTAGTCACGGTAGGGCAGTCCTGCTGCGATACGTGCAGGTTCTTCGGGGACATCGTTCATGCCTGCCACAAGATCCTTTACAGGCATAGAAGAAATAACGTAGTCGCCGTTCAGCTTTATCTCATTGCCGTCCTTTACGTAGGAAACACCTGAGAGTGTGCCGTCGCCGTTCTTGTGGATTTTTGTAACAGCGGCTTCCATTATAATAGTACCGCCAAGCTTTTTCACCTCGTCAGCAGTAACTTCCCAAAGCTGACCGGGACCAAGCTTCGGATATTTGAATTCTTCGATAAGGGATGTATTTACTTTTCTGTCCTTGACGTTGAACAGCTTTCCGAAGAAGTCCTTGATTATTCCTACTATGGAGAGTCCTTT
>CADBAC010000337.1 GCA_902792495.1 Ruminococcus flavefaciens
TGTAGTAGTAAACGATACCCATCATTATTGCGCCTGTGAATACGTTCAGGAATCCCTGGATGTTATAGCCGTGGAGGAGAGTGAAAAGAAATGCTGCGAAAATTATAACGAATTTTGCGGAGTAGTGCTTGCGTGTAAGTTCCATGAAGCCGAATCTGCATATCAGTTCTTCAAATATGGGGGCACATACAACTGCGGAGATAATATTTACAAGCGTATTCTGTTCTTCGGGATTCGGCTCAACTGTCATGAAGTGTGAGAGAATAGCACCGCTGATGTTGTCAACAAGTTCGGGTCCGCTGTATGCGGCTACAGTAAGCATAGCTATTGCGAGAAAGTCGATGTTCTTGACGCTTACTCTTTCGGTGAGTTTAACTTTGCTGAATCCGAGGTTGATAAGTATACCAATTAAAGCTGTGAACGCCATGCATATCTCATGTGCGAGCAGGTCGTTTATGTTTATTACGTAGGGCTTTATTAACAGGTACATGACCGCTTCTGCCGCAAACAGTATAAAAATGAGGCTTATAGCGTGTTCAACAGCAGTTCTTTTTATCCTTTTCTGCTTCTTGAATTCTTTTCTGAGTTTTTTGTACTCGGCTTTTTTCTCCTTGATGTCTCTCATGTCGATGATGTTTTCGTTGTTGATGATAGCTGTGTTATTCATAATGATACTTCCTTTCGGTATTGGTTTTCCTTTGATGATCTTATCTTACCACATCTGCGGAAAAATTGTTGCAGTCTGTCGTGAATTGCATTTTCTGTGTCGTAAACTGCAAAAATGATTGAAGAATATAGAAAAATATGGTATAATGAATGCATAAGCATTCATTATACATGATCTTAATGCCCTTGCAGATGCGCAAATCAAAGATTTGCTCCCTGCAATCGGGAGATTATACCATAACGCTTCGCTTATATGGTATAATGGAAACGATCTAATAAATGAATTAAGGAGGTCACTATGCGAATTGCAGTATGCGATGATGAAAAACGCTTCATAAACGATCTTACAACTATAATAGATAAGCTTTACAACTCCCTTGATATAATAACAGAGGAATTCTCACAGGGCGACGAACTTCTCAGAAGTTTCAGAAGCGCACCGTATGATATAGTTTTCCTTGATATAGAAATGCCGAAAATGGACGGCATAACCCTTGCGAGAAAACTCCGTGAACTCAGCGAGGATGTGTGCATAGTATTCCTGACAGGTCACGTAGAGTACGCTATACAGGGCTACGAAGTCAATGCCCTCCGCTACCTGACAAAGCCTGCTGACGAAGCAAAGGTGAGAGAGGTAGTGGACTATGTCCTCGGCAAACAGGCGAACGCAAAACAGCTGTGGCTGAAGACCGCTGACGGCGATGTGCGTCTGAAGCTGTCGGATGTGCTGTTCATCGAATCGCAGAATCAGAATGTGGCGGTCAACACAGCGGAAGATACATATGTGGTCAGAGGAAATATCAGCGACTACGAAGAAAGGCTTACTTCCGAGGGATTCTTCCGCATACACCGTGGATATCTCATCTCGCTGTCAAAGGTAATGAAACTGGCGGGAAAAGAAGTCATCATGGAGGACGGCACATCTCTCCCTGTCAGCCGTACAAAGGAATCGAAGCTGAAAGAAGTCCTCTTCTCATTCGTCAGCAGGGAGGCATTCTGATGACGGGAGTAATAGAAACTGTTATTGAATATATCGCTTTTGTGGGCGCAATGATATTTCCGCTGTTTACCATACATTGCTTCTACGATGACAATGTGACGGTAACTAACAGAAAATTGCTGATATTTGCACTTCTGCCATTGTTTTCATATATCCCTGACATTTTCCCTCAAACGGAACTTCCCATAACTTTCGGGTATTTCATAGCCACACCGATAATAGCAGTGACAGGCGGAAAAATGACGTTTTTTAAACGGTTCATCAACTGGAGCAGATACGTTCTTATAATGATACTGTTTCTTGTCGTACTTGTTCCGCTGACATCAGCTTTAGCCGCTTTCTCGGAAAAAAGTTATGACGAACTTGATGCCGATGTTTTTGTGGGAACAGTTGCAGTCTACAGTCTGCTGCCGTCTTTGGCGATGTACCTTGTGTATATCCGCAAAGACAGGTCGATGCCTTTCCGAAGGCAGGATAAATTTCTGGTCTGGCTGTATATTATCTTTGTCTTTTTCATTATCGGCATGGATACAGATGCAGACGGAAATCATCTGGGAGTATTGCTTGTCAAGCCGGATAATGCCAAGGACTATCTGCTGATACTATTCATCATTTTCATGATAACCTTCCTCCCATTCTTTATAATAAGAAACTGTCAGAGTTCCTACTACGGCAGACTCAGCGAACATCAGCAGTATTTTCTTGAGGCAGAGCTTAATGCTTCAAAGCAGTACAAAGCCGCTCAGGAGGAGACAAGGGCATTCCGCCACGATGTACAGAATAATCTCACAGCGGTGGCAATGCTTATGGAGCAGAAAAAATACGACGAAGCCGAGCAGTACATAAATGATATGCGAACAGAGGTAAGTTCATTTTCTCCCAAAGTTGTCACAGGCGACGAGATGCTGGATTCGCTTATCTCCGCAAAGCTGGCGAAAATTGCGGAAAACCGTATAAAATTCAAAATCGACGGTGTAATTGACGGCGGTCTCGGATGGAAGCCTATGGACATCTGCACAGTCTTTGCAAATGCTCTCGACAACGCCATAGAAGCCGCTTCGCAGGTAGCAGATGGCGAGCCGAGAGATATCGGCATAATCATAAAATTATCAGTATTTCCAACAGCTGTAAGGAGGATATCGACTGCAAAGCGCTGTTGGATGAAAGCCTGCACTTCACCTCAAAAGCCGACAAGAGACTTCACGGCTTCGGTATGAAAAATATACAGAAAGTCATAGAGAAGAACGGCGGCATGATGAAGATAAACTGCGAAAACAAGCGGTTTTCTCTGGATATGATCCTCCGAAGAAACTGAGAAAAAATTTTTTTCGGGATACCCCGTTTTTGAGATATCCCGTCCGTATACTATAATTACTGGGGGTGGCAGAATGGATCCAAATGCTCATCAGATAATTTCCCAAGTATATGCGGCGAAAAAGGACAGCCGTGCAGCCGACCGCCTTATAGAGGACTATATGCCCTTTATCAAGTCGGAAACTGCGAAATTCCTTAAACGTTCACCCGTACAGAGCGACGACGAGCTTAGTATAGCCATGTTCGCTTTCTATGAAGCTATACGCAGCTATTCAAGGCTGAAAGGCTCGTTTCTGAAATTTGCCGCCTTGCAGATAAGAAACCGTCTTATCGACAATTACCGCAGGGAAAAGCGAAATTTCGGCCACGTATCTCTTGATGCGGAGGACGATGATAACAACGAACTCATGGATACTATAATGGATGACCATAACGATTACGAAGAAAAAGAACTTCGTGAAGCAACAAAGCAGGAAATAGAAGAACTTTCCGCACAGATGGAGGATTTCGGCGTTTCCATGAATGATGTGGCAGATAACTCGCCCCGTCAGCGCCGT
>CADBAC010000338.1 GCA_902792495.1 Ruminococcus flavefaciens
TGGTGGTATAATCTATATAGTCAGACAAGTTCTGACGAGGGATTGCAATAGATAAGGCAAAGTATAGGAGGTAAGGTAATGAGCTTTTTTGAGAATCTTGGTGCAACTCTTGGCAATGCAGCGGGAAATGCTATAGAGAAGGGCAAGGAGTTTAAGGATGTTGCACTGGATAAGGGTAAGGAATTTAAGGATGTTGCTACTCTGAAGACACAGATCAGTACAGCACAGAGCAATGTTGCTAAGCTATATAAGGAACTTGGCGAGAAATTTTTTGAGGATAACAAGGATGCGGATACATATCCGGAGATAAGTGCGATAAGAGACGCTTTAGTGAGCATTAAGGAACTTGAAGACAAGTTGATGATTGCACAGGGTATGACTAAATGTCCGACTTGCGGAGCACCTGTTGAAAAGGGCAGCCAGTTCTGCTCAAAATGCGGAGCTTCAATAGAACAGTAGGATAATTGAATATTATAAAACGGACTGCGATTTGCAGTCCGTTTTTGTATTTATATGGTTTATTCTCCGCCTTCTGCCGGAGGTGCTGCTTCTGCGGCTGCCTGAGCTGCTGCAGCGGCTGCTTCAGCAGCGGCCTGCATTTCCCATTGCTGTTGAGCGATTATAGCATCGTGGTTGGGATCTGCAAAGAACAGAGCATCATGAGAGCAGCGGTTTACGCCATCTTCACTGATAGTTCCTCTGATACCTGTCTGTACAACCTGTCCGTCAGCTGTTATTGTACCTGAACCCTTCGCTACTTTTGGATCTTCCGGAAGAGGAAGTTCAAATACACCTTCAACTTTGAATGGACAGTTCTCGCAAGCCGGGAGATGATCATACGCACAAATGATACCGGAATAGTGAACATCACATGATGTTGTCGGAACGGTTCCTTCCTCGAAGTATTCTGTCTTAAGACATCCGTCACATAGTCCGGGTATCGGAAGTTTACCGGATCTGGAACATACAGTTGCTGTTACGATGCCGGGAGGTGTGGGATATGGTTTATCCTCCATACCTTCATGTACACGGCTCATAACTTTCTTCCACATGGTCTGTGCCAAGTCATGCTCGGCATTGGATGACATTTTTCCGTTATTATTATCATATCCGGCCCATGAAGTTGCTGTATAGTAGGGAGTGAAACCTGCAAACCATACATCATTGTTTGCGGTTGTCGTACCTGTCTTACCAGCAACAGTAACATTTGCAAGTTGGCATTTATGACCTGTACCGCTTGATACAACATCTTTCATGGCAGATGTCAAAAGCCATGCAGTTGTCTGCTTTAATACCTGATGCTGTACAGGAAGAGTATTGTCAAGGATGACATTGCCATCGTGATCGACTACTTTTGTATATAGCTTTGGTTTGATGTAAGTTCCCTGATTTGCGATAGCGGCATAAGCGGCATTTAATTCAATATTGTAAACACCTTTTGTGATACCGCCGAGTGCCAGTGCCTGCTGGATGTCTGTATATACCTTGCCGTTAATCACTTTTCCGGTTTCAAGAGATGTGAACCCGAAATCAAGCAGATAATCAAAGCCAAGCTGTGGTGTGATCTGCGTAAGAGTCTTAACAGTAACGATATTCAAACTTTCTCTGATACCTTCTCTTAACGACTGTATGCCTCTGTAAGAGTTTTTGCCGTACCAGTTGCTTACAGGTTTTCCGTCATCGTAAGTATATGGAGCATCGTTCTGAACGGTAGCGAGAGTAAGACCGGCACTGTCAAGAGCAGGTGCGTATGTTGAAAGCACCTTGAATGTCGAACCGGGCTGACGAGGAGCCTCGGTTGCTCTGTTGTATGTTCTTGAAGCTGTCTTTGATCCTCGACCTCCGACCATTGCAAGGACATAACCGTTTGACTGGTCCGCTATGGTAAAGGATATCTGAGGCTGAGGTGTAAGTTCGATCTTTTCTGCAAATACTTCATCGCCGGCTTCCATTACGGAAGCCTTGTATTCCTCGACAGCTGCATATGCATCTTCCTGTGATGAAAAGAGCATATTGAACTTCGGATTGCTCTGCTTGAAGTATGATTTTAGCATTTCGGAACTGTGATTAACCTTGTCGCCGTTGGCTTTCTCTATTGATAGAGCATACCTGAGATCCCAGAATGTCTTTTCAGGATAATTCTCGGGATCGTTATATACTTCATCGCATATGCTCTGTATATGAGGATCCTGAGTCGAGAAGATTGAAAGACCGCCTGTATATAACAGAGTGTATGCCTGCTGTTCGCTGTAGCCTGTTGCGAGCAGATCTTCGTAAACGGCTTCAGTTACAGCATCATCAAAATATGAGTTTACCGTAGTTTCCTCAACAGTGCTGTTATAACTCTGAATACGATCATATACATTGTCATTAAGCGCTGCGTCTTTTTCGGCTTCTGTTATATAGCCCTGTTCGCACATGTCACGAAGGACCTTGCCTCTACGTTCAGCGTTCTTGTCAGGATGCGATATGGGGTTATATCTGCTCGGGTTCTGTGTGATTGCTGCTATGACAGCGCATTCTGAAAGATTGAGCTGAGAAACATCCTTATTGAAATATCTTAACGATGCAGCCTGAACGCCAAGTGTATTCTGACCAAGGTTTATGGTGTTCATATAGTTTTCAAGGATCTTGTTCTTGTCCATTACTTTTTCAAGCTCTATGGCAAGATACTGTTCCTGAATCTTTCTGGTAACCTGATCTCTGAGACCGTTTTCTTCGGTCCATCCTTTAAATACATTATTCTTTAAGAGCTGCTGAGTGATCGTTG
>CADBAC010000339.1 GCA_902792495.1 Ruminococcus flavefaciens
ATAATCAGCATCTCCTGTATAATACTTCTTGCGGTTCAGCTTTGCATAAAGTGTATTATCGGCATCCGCACTGTCAACAGACGTACCGCCGTCAGGAAGTCCTGTATGATGTCCTGCTATGCAGTATTGCAGCATATATGTCATACCTTTTGAAAAATCATCTTTTGCAAGTTCACCTATTTCTATCGCACCGCAGGCAGAATGTTCAAATCTGTTTTTACCGCCATTAAGTCTTTTCTGAAAATCTTCCGCATACTTGCCGATATCGTGAGCAATACCAGCTGTATATACATAGTCACGCATAAACTCTGTCGAAAAAGATGCTGCCATATCAGCCACACCTTTGATATGCTCAATTATCGACTGTTCCTTATCATTTAGCTTATGAGCATTCTTCATCATTATCTCACCTCAATTAGGATTTATGATTAATCTTTATCCCCAAACACCCCTGAGATCTTAGCAGCGGCGGCTTTTTTCAGTTCATCCGCTTTATCTGCGGCGGCATCCTTTACATCATTTGCCGTATCAAGGATGTTTTCGCCAAATTCTGCGGAGGTATTTTTGATATCATCGGCATTCTCCGCAACAAAGTCAACAGCCGCCTTGTAGCCTTCTCTTGCAGCTTTACTGCCAACACCTGCTCCGACAAAACTTCCGACAGGGCCCGCAGCCGAACCAACTGTACCTCCTACTGCTCCGCCGATAATACTTGCGGCATTTTCGCCAAGGTTGTAGGCTAATTGTTCTCCGCTGATATCTCCATCGATATAGCCTTTGACATCGCCGTATGACTCAACGCCCATAGTTATTACTGCCCCAGGCACACTTGAACCTCCCGTGATCTGAGTTACGACTTCCGTTCCGTATGCTATACCGCCTGCGATAGCCGAATCCTTTACTACGTTTTTTACTGCTTCTGTGCCAGCGATCTCGCCTGATTTATATTTCTCATAATTGGAAACGCCTGAGACAGCCGCTGTAAAAGCGGCTGTTTTTGCTCCCTGTCTCAGACTATGACTGTTTATCTGTTTAGCCGCATATAATTTAGGATGTTCTGTTGCTAATTTCGCATCTGCTTTCGTGACATTACTTGCTTCAACCTTGTCTTTCAATTTATCAAGTTTGTCAATGTTCTTTTTGATTTTTTCAGCATCAGCCGCTTTTTCACTGACATCCTTGATTTTTGCATACTGCTTGCAAAGTGCTTTTTTATCAGTTTTTATCTGCGATTGCAGTTCTTTATTGAATTCCTTTGGTATCTCTATCTTATCAACTTTTCCGTCTTCAAGATATTTCTCATAATCCTCAGACATCAGCTTTTTAAGACATGATCTTGCGTCGTTGCCTACAAACTTTGTCTGAACCTTATCTATCGTCCCATCACTTTTGAATCTTACCTTATCAACGTACTGATCGTTTTTTGCCGCTATTTCGATGCCTTTACTGCTCAGCTGTTCTCTCAGATGTGAAGGCAGATCGTCCGCACGGTATGTAACATCTCCTGTATTATGTAGCTTTGCATAGAAATTTTCTTTTTCTGTGCTTATGACCTCAGCCGCAAAGCCTGCGTGTTGATTAATATTAGCTTCACGGCAGGCATCATTTATTTTCCATCTGCTTATTTCTTTAAGTCCCAGAGATTTTCTTCCGTCAACATCAATACCAGAATACATATTCTTCACTGTATTGACTGCACCCGAAATAATCTCAGGAGTTATCGCCTTATCATGAACATCAAAATTCTGACGTATACTTTGCTCGATAAACGATCCTGCCGCACTGACAAATTTTCCGTTTTCAGGCGAAAGGCCGCTCCTGAAGCTGTCATGGAAAGACTCCAGTTTATCGCTTACCTGCAAGCCCTTTGTTTCAATATTATCTTTCTCGATCTGTTCTATCCGTGCATTCATCGACCTTATCCCCCTTTACAGCTGTGATAACATAGCAGATGTTCTGTATATTCTGCTTATCCGTGATCTTCACTCTTTCCTTTACCAGCGATTCAAGCTGCCCGGAATGTTCAATACGGGCAATATCTTTATCGGAAATGCCCAGCACCGCCCTGACGGTATCTCCAAGTTCCGGAAGCTTATCTTCATCCCAGATAAGAATTCCACCGCAGACTTCATAGTCCTCGATAACAGCTTCGATATTTCTGCGTATCTTCCTTGAAAGATTCAGCACACGAAGGGAGTGCAGCAGCTTCTCAGTCTCTATAAAATCACCGCCAAACCATGGCTGAAGAAGCATTTTCACAAGCAGGGTACGTGCGAATTTTTCAGTGAATATCTCTTTCTTATTATTATAGATATATTTTCCCTCGGTCACATCAGCCTTGTCTATCATCGTGAGAACAGGCTTGACCCAGTCATTCTGATACACAACTGCTACACCGCTTGGAAGTTTCGCTATCTCGTTTACCTGCTCCTCGGTAAGTCCCATAGACCTGCCGACTGCTTCTCTGTCATTTGCTTCGGGAGTTCTCAGGATTATCTTGGTATTAGTGTTCTTGATAGCCGAAATATCAACAGATGACGGAGACTGATCGACTATGATGAATCCCTCTCCGTATGTTCTTATCTCGGCGATCGTGTTGGTTATCATTTCAACAGATTTGCCTATTATTCCCGACTGCTCACCGCCTGATGTATTCTTCAGCAGATTATGTGCTTCTTCAAGGACTGTGATATGCGAACATCCTTTATTGCTTTCAGTTTTGGAATCAATACGATGCTCATTGAGCAT
>CADBAC010000340.1 GCA_902792495.1 Ruminococcus flavefaciens
AGATGCTCGGACATGACTTCTTTGTATTCCTTGATATGGATACTGATGATGTCAGCGTCGTATACAAGCGCAAAGGTAATGCTTACGGACTAATCGAAACAAAGAGATAGGATTAATAAAGTATGGCAAACAACGACTGGGACCTCGACGATCTTCTGGATTTCCAATTTGACCGCGAGGTCCCGGAGAAAAGCAAAACCCCCGACATAGACAATGACAGGAAGCTCTATGAGGAGCTAAGACGCAAAAGCAAGAGCAGCAATGCTCCCGCTTTTGATGTGCCTGAACCTAGGGGTAATCATAAGTGGATCGATGAGGACAGCGATATTTTTGCACAGTATGACAGGGAGCATGCATTCTCACGTGTACCGGATAACGCTCCTGTAGAGGAAATCGATGAACATCCTCATCATAATATCAAGGAAATTGAAGCCATAAAACAGGCGTCCCAGGAAGCATACGACAGGTACAGAAGCAATTATACAAAGAACAAGAAAAAGCGTACCGGCCGCAGAAGGGTCACGGGATTCCAAAAAGTGCTGACAATGATATACGTGATAACATTCGGCATTTTTGCGGGTTCCATGTTATTTATGAACGTGCTTCCGATTGGCATGAGCGCAGCATTGCTCGGAGTGCTTTTACTTATCAGTCTTGTGATCCTGATCCAGACGAGAAGCAGAAAGAGTAAAAACTGGGGGAAGCTTCTGGCGACCTTTGCTGCGATGCTGCTGATAGTCTTTTACGGGGTAGGCACCGCCTATGCACTCGGAACTTTGTCCTTCCTCAGCGGAAGTTCGGTAAGAAACGCCAGTGCTGTATCGGATGTGACCAAGCGCCCGTTCAATTTCATGATCACAGGCATAGACGTTGACGGCACTATTGATGCTGAGGGAAGAAGTGACGTAAATATGGTGGTATCGGTGAACCCGAAAACCCATCAGATACTTATGACTTCCATTCCGCGTGACTATGAGATATACATGCCTGATTTCGACAATGCGCTGGATAAGCTGACACATACCGGCTTTTACGGCGTTCAGACCACTATAGGAGCAGAAGAGCAACTGCTTGACATGGATATCAATTACTATGTGAAGGTCAATTTCACTACGGTCGAGCGGTTTATCGACGCTATTGGCGGAATCGATGTTGTATCCGAATATGAATTCACTCCGGTCAAGCTCAAAAGCTGGACCGTACAGGAAGGCCTTAACCATATGAACGGCAAACAGGCTCTGGCTTTTGCCAGGGAGCGTAAGGCCTTTCCTTCCGGAGACCGTCAAAGAATCAAAAACCAGCAGCTGGTATTCGAAGCGCTTATAAAGAAGGCAACGAGCAGCCGCACCATGATTCTCAGTTACAACAAGGTGCTTTCGAGCCTGCGCAATTACTTCGAGATGAGCTTCAGCTCACGTGAAATCAGAAAACTGGTGAAATTCCAGCTGGCAAAAGATCCTGACTGGAAGATCTTTAAGAACACCATTGTCGGAGGAGACGGGTCGCTGCCTACATATTCCACCGGCGGTGAGTATGCTTACGTAATGACACAGGATGCCGAGAGCATAGAAAACGCTAAAACTCTCATAAATGCGGTACTTGAGGGCAAAGGGCTTCAGGCGGATGAGGACGGCGTCGCAACTGTGGTACCGGGCGAATAGATAAAACAATCAAAGTAGAATTAAAGGGTAAAAAATGCTTGATAATCTAATGGGAATTCTCATGAGCATAAAGGTAACCGATGTCCTGGACATCGTTATCGTTGCGTACCTGCTGTACACGCTGCTCGGGTTTATAAAAGAAACCCGTGCGCAGCAGCTGTTCAGAGGAGTTCTTTTGATTATCGCATTTTTCCTTATTTCGGAGATCCTCAACCTGAGCCTGCTCAACTGGCTTTTAACCAGACTTATCACCGTAGGTCTCATTGCGGTTGTTATATTGTTTCAGCCTGAGATCAGAAGAGGCCTTGAGCAGATCGGACGCAGAGGGGTTCTCAGCTGGCAGTTCAGGGACATGGGCAAAGAGGAGATGTACGCAACGGTTCACAAGATAGTCGATGCGGTAGATGATTTCTCTTCAACTCAGACCGGAGCACTGATGGCTATTGAGCGTGAAACGATGCTCAGTGATATAAGCGAAAGCGGGGTTATTGTGGACGCTGAGATATCAGTCAGACTTCTCGGCAACCTTTTCTATGAGGGATCGCCTCTCCATGACGGAGCCGTGATCATCAGAGGTGACAGAGTACACGCCGCGAGCTGCGTTCTGCCGCTTACAGAAAGACAAAACATAGGAAAGAATCTCGGCACAAGACACAGGGCGGCACTTGGGCTCAGTGAGGTGTCAGATGCTTTCGTTATCGTGGTTTCCGAGGAGACAGGAGCCATTTCGGTCGCACAGAACGGCGAATTCAAGAGGTTCCTTGATCTGAAAACGCTTGAAAAGATGCTCCTTGATATCTATCTGCCTGCTTCTGAAGACCGCGATCTGCTTTCAAGGATCGGAATACTGAAAGGAAACAAGCGTGATGAGTGACAGCGGACGTAAGATGTTTAATATAATATTAGCCCTGCTCGTCGCCACAGGAGCCTGGTTCTTTGTTGTTTATAACTACGATCCAATGACGAGCGAGAGGTATTCAGGTGTACCTATTACATACACGGGCCTTGATACTCTTGCCAACAGAGGTTATGCGGTTTCAGAGGCCAATTACAAGAACGTGGAAGTGACACTCCAGCA
>CADBAC010000341.1 GCA_902792495.1 Ruminococcus flavefaciens
ATCAGTTCCCGTTCACTGTAAATACAAGCAAACCTACAGATTCTACTGCTGCTGTAAAATTCTATGTGAAGAAAACTGAAGCCAGTGATCATTCTGCTGCTAATAATGGCCTTACTGCTAATGGCACAATCGGAACAGCTGTCAGTGAAGGTCTTGCAGACGGCAACAGACTCCATCTTATCGGACTCCCTGCAAATACTTCTATCGCATCCGTAAGCGAATTAAATGATACTGCTGATACATATGAAGTAACTGTAGTTAATCCGGCTCTTCATGTTCCAGCACTAGAAGCAAATTCTTCTGCAAGTTATGCTACTGCTACACCACTCACTAACTACGCTACAAACAAGACATCAGAACCTGATGACAGTGCTCTCGAAGGTACAAAGTTCACCAACGATCTTACTGATATCTCACAGACAGGTGTTATCCTGACATACGTTCCTTATGCTATCATGCTTGGTGTTGCTCTCTTCTTCATCGGAATGTTCATCAGAAACAAGAAGAACGAAGAAAACGAGAATACTATCTGAATCTAAAGCATAATGCTAATTATTGATCTATTGAAAGGGCGGTGTGAGGTATGGCACGTTTTGATCCCAGAAAACTCTACATAGTCCAGATGCTGCATACCTCATCAAGCCCCGAGCATCCTGTGACTGCACAGCAGATCGCAGACTACCTGGTGGAGAAGAACATACGCTGTGACGAAGAAACTGTCCTTCGTGAGACAGAACTGCTCCAGTTATCGGGAGTTCCGATTCTTAACGGCGATAATAACAGCAAGACATTCTATATCGAGAAATAAATGTTCAGCCCATATAGCGGCGATCCTGAAAATATATACGTATATATTCATGAAAAGCTTTCAAAAAAATTCGGGGAAAACATTCCTCAGAAACGTTTTCCCCGATAAATAAACCGGATCCGGATCAGGATCACTGTTATATGGCTGTACTTTATTTCAACTGTGATATTATTTCTTCTTCATTTTCAATAGGAACAAGTATCCCCGAAAACAATGCTCTGGCATTTTCAAAATCAGATGCACAGGTTGAAAGTGATATTATCCTGTCGCTTTCCTCGGGAACAAGATCAGAGGTATACATTGCCTTGTCAGATATCTGCTTCAGACACTCACTGTGATCTGACGAAATATCATAAACCATATCATAAGCGCTGACTATTGAAAGCGCAAAGAATTCGATACGATAAGTCTTATCAGCCGTGAAGAACCATCCGTAGCGGTGCTTATCGAACTCGTCACGGTTCTTATATGAACGTATATCGCCAAACATTCCCGACGACATATTGTGACCGAAAAGAATATTATGAAGATCTGTAAGATCAGGACTGTTATTGCAGTCGAGGAAGATAGTTCCCTCTTTAATGTATGCACCATCAGGTGTATGGGACAGATAATAGAAATTATCACTTCCCTGTACTACAGGAAGGTCCATATCAGAATCAGCAACATACAGCCAACCGATAAAGTCAGGACAGCTTTCCTGAAGCAGTTTCATGCGCTCTTTTATCTGCTCATAGCGTGAGAGTGTGACATATGGCTCATCCGCATTCGGTTCTTCTGTTTGCACAGCAGCTGCTGTCTCAGTCTGTGCAGTAATGACCGACGGTGTAGTTATATGCACGGAAGGCAAAGCGGTAGTTTCTGATTTTTCGCTGACTGTAGAAGATGCTGTACTGTGTCCGATACTTCTTATCATTACACAGACTATTATAGCGATAATAAGTATTATCAACAGTATAAAACGTTTGCTGCGAAACATCCGCTGTCTCCTTTCGATGTATTTATCAGTAATCCATGATCTTGTAGTCTTTGTAAAATGCTCCGAAGTCCTTTATTTTCTCATCGCCAATGTGAAGTGTTATCGGATAAAGAACTCGTGCTGCTCCGTCATCATAGCTGAGATAAGGCTCAAAATTCCTGCTTATCTCATATCCGGGCGGAAACTGGTTCGACACCCATCCGGGATCGCATGAATAGACATATATCCCGTCACGGGCAAAGTCTGATGCGATGGAAAACGTCATCATATTAAGGGATGCCTTTGCCATATTTGTGTGAACATGACGTGCAAGCTTCTGCTTTGTACTGAATCTTCCCTCAACGGAACTGACGTTTATCACGAATTTATTCTCATTTCTGTCATGAGCGAGACAATGTCTAAGTCCGCTTGTGAGCATAAACGGTGCTGTAACATTTATCAGCTGAACTTCAAGCAGTTCCTGAGCAGTTATCTCCTCAGATCTGCGCACCCACGAATTATCGTTTTCCGTTTCGCCGTGGTCTGCTGACTGTATACTCGGCATCAGCGAGAAAACTTCGTCGGCCTTTGCTATCGGATAAAGTTTCGGCGATTCGATCTGCAATGCATTTTCATGCGCTGTTAATGCCGCATAATAATCATTTGACTTCTTGACAGTCTGAGCCGCATTATTTATGAGTATATCCAGCTTTCCGCCGCATATGCTCTCTATCTTTGCGATCAGTTCGTGAAGTATGTCCACACGCATAAGATCAAAACCGATCACTGTAAGTCTGTCCCTGAAATCATTGAAGTCGGGTTCCTGCATATAGTTTTCCAATGCTGACCGTGGGTATCGTGTAACAGCGATAACTGACGCTCCCTGCCTGAGAAGTCTCAGACATACAGCGTAGCCTATTTTTATGCGTCCGCCTGTGACAAGTGCTGTTTTTCCCGA
>CADBAC010000342.1 GCA_902792495.1 Ruminococcus flavefaciens
GACCGGAGGTGCCGGGGGCCAAGCTGGAACTGTATCTGACTGCCGTCAGTATGAGTAACAGGAGCGCTTGTGGAAGCATTAATGAATTCGCATGACTTAGCGCCGTTTATTGAAGATGTGCTGACGAGGACATACTTGAACTTCTTTGTGAACTCGATGTCGGTTGTGTTGATCGGAACTATAGCATTAGCCTTCTTCCATGTTCCGTCCTTCTCGTTTGTAGCATCGTCCTTGCAGTTGAGGAGAACTGTAGTCTGTGTAGTACCTGTCAGAAGCTTCTCATCGACCTGATTATCGGTAGCGGTTGCGTAAACATTTCCGCCTGTGATATTGACTGCTGTAACAGCTGTAAGTCCACGGTCGCCGCCTGCGATAAGAGTACCGCCGCTTATATCGATAGTAGTTTCAGCCTGTACAGCGTCATTGCCTGCCTTGATGGAGATATTGCCGCCTTCAACTGCAACAGCGCCCTGTGAGGACTTGATACCGTCGCCCTCAGCGTCAACAGTAACAGTGCCGCCCTTTACAGTAACGGACTTCTTGCCCTTGACAGCGTCGGTCTTGTCGGTAGCATTGAGAGTTGTTACATTGATAACACCGCCTGTCAGCTTGATATCGTTGTTGCAGGAGATACCGTCCTGAGTATTGGCAGTAACTGTAAGAGTACCTGTGCCCTTGTCGCCGCCCTTGATAGTAAGGTCGTCCTTAGCCTCGATAACAGCGGCACCAAGATAATCGCCTGCATAAGCTGTATCGCCGTCGGAAATTGTATTTGCTGAACCGTCCACAAGATTGATGGATGTATTCTCAGCATTTGATATGAGGATAGCAGGTGCGCTCTTGCCTGTGATATTTACACCGTTGAGGAAAAGCTTTACAGTTTCAGCATCAACTGTTTCATCGGGGATGTTTACGTTGATCTGACCGTCATCAAGAGTACCGTCGATCATGTATGTTCCCGAGTGGCTGATAGTAACTGTAGTTCCGCTGACTGTTGCGTTGTCACCGTCAACAGTGATAGAACTGCCTTTGAGGTGGATGTATGTGATATCAGCGGCAGGGTCTGTAGAAGTGGAAGTTGTAACTGTTGATGTAGTTGTAGCAGGAGCGGATGTAGTAGTTGTTGTATTGCCCTCCATTACAGATTCTGGAAGCTTGTCGATAAGGTTGAGAAGCTTCTTCTGGATGGAAAGAGCGTCTTTATTTGTAATACCGTCGCCACGGTTGAAAACATCGCCGTTGTTCTTGCCGTCAGCAGTTATATGCTGACTATCCGAGCCTTCTGCGCCGTACTTTGACGGATTTGATAAAGACTGCATGATTATTACAGCGTCTGAGATATCAACATTTCCGTCGCAGTTAGCGTCGCCGTAAACGATATCGGCAGCTGCTGTGCTGATAGCTGTATCTGCAACAGGGAGAGCAGAAGCGATAACGCAGGCAGCAGAAAGGCTCGCAAATAATTTTTTCATGTTTGATTTTTTCATAATAATCATTCTCCTTTTTACTTTTAATATCCTTCGTGAGAATTTATTTCCTTGACTATGGCTTAATTATATATGTACAACCTTAAAAAAATCTTAAATACATCTTAAATTTATATTGAAATTTGCCAAAGAAAGTTGTATGCAAGATCGCCTTATGATGTCAGCTTTTGCAAAAAGCCCCCCCGAGGAAGCGGAGAAATTGTAGGGGCCGCCTTTGGCGGTCCTATTGTAAATGTGGACAGGCAACAACGGGCGCACACTGTGCGCCCCTACAAATTTGTTTCTTTTCGCATTATTCAAGGACGGCCAATGGCCGTCCCTACAGAATCACAATCCATCCGCTCGCCCGTAAATCTATGTTCTTGTGGAACGCCGAGGGCGGCGTTCCCTACAAAGTATTCCCGTTTATATTTAATGACGGTCAATGCCCGTCCATACAAAGCAAGCCGTCGAGCGAGCGGAGTCGCCTCCGCAGGCAGTTCACGATTCGCTCGTAAACTCGCTGACTCTGTACAAAGCGTAAACTCTGCTTTCGCACACCGGCACATTATGACAAAGCAAGCCGTCGAGCGACCTGAAACTCATCGCCTTGCAAGAAGTTAGGCGCTTGCGCCGACTCGTGACCGGGGTCAAGCTGCCGTCAGCTTGCACTTGACAAATGGGGTGTGAATTGATATTATTATAGTATAGGAATTATCTGAGCTTTGCTCTGTATCATGGGAGGTATCCGTGGAAACCAACGAACTGCACAATATCATACTGGAGCAGCTTCGCAGTAAGCAGCCGCTCTGGTCTAACTGGATGATAGGCGAGAAAATAGGTTCGGGCGCTTACAGCTCGGTCTACAAGATCACCGCCGAGCGTTCAGGAAGAGTGGATACAGCTGCTATGAAAGTCGAACCCATCGTCCCCTCCGAAAACGCTATGCGTGACGAGGAGAGAAAAAAGCGCTCCATCGAACTAAAACGTGAACTCGTCATCAATGAATCAAATATAATGCACAAACTGAAGCATTGCCCAAATATTGTCGCATATGAGGACGAATCCTTCTTCGACCTTGTCATTGACGGAAAGGTGGAAGGCTGCTATTTCTGCCTGCGTATGGAGTACCTCAGCTGTCTCGGCGACCTGCTGAAGCAAAAGGGCGCTTTTTATCACAGCAAACTGATCTACGCGATGGCGCTGGGAAATAATAACGCCAGGATCCGGAATCCCAGAACAGACAGCGACTGGCTGGGAAACGGAGTTCACACGTACCTTTGCAGGCACAAACGGCTACCTTGCCCCCGAAGTATACAAAGCTAAGTCGGATATCGGCGAATACTACACAAATCTGGCGGATATCTACTCTTTCGGGATCTGCCTGTACGTGCTGATGAACGACCTTTATATGCCTTTCGAGAGAGAGTACAACATCCCCTCGGAAGAAGCCATTGATATGAGGATACACGGCAGACCGCTTCCTCCGCCTGCAAATTGTTCGGCGGCTTTTGCAAATATCATTCTCCGTGCCTGCGCATATGAAAGACGTGACAGATATCAGTCCATAGACGAGCTTATCCAAGACCTGAAAAGGCTGGAGAAAGTCCCTGTACGTCCTGCGCCTCAGATAAATGAGCAGAATTATCATGCGTCTGCTCCGAGACGTCCCGAAGCTGCGGCAGCAAGACGCCCCGAGGAGGCTAAGCCACGGCAGGAGAAATATGCCGGAAAGACCGTGATAGGCGCTTTCAATCCCGTTCCGCTCATTGCGTTCATACTTTCGATGCTGGTGCTGGCAGGTCTGGGAATCGCCATATTCCTGCTGCTCAACGACAG
>CADBAC010000343.1 GCA_902792495.1 Ruminococcus flavefaciens
AGGTCACACCCGTTCCCATTCCGAACACGGAAGTTAAGCTCATTCACGTTGAAGATACTTGGCTGGCGACGGCCCGGGAAACTAAATCAGTGCCGACACTGTTAACTCCTTCACTTTTGTGAAGGAGTTTTTTATTTTATTCTTATTTATAATAATGTATAAGATTTTATATTTGTTTGTATTTTTATATTGCATTTTTGCCGAAAGTATTGTATAATAAATATGTATTTGTTAGTTTATTGGGGGTGAAGCTATGCTGGAATCATGGGAATTCAAGATCCTTATCGGCAGGATAAGCAAGATAATCGCTTATTCGGATAAGCACCTTGACGCTATGCGAAAGAATGCGGATTCTGCTTTTATCCGTAAATTCGGTACAGATTCTATCGGTCTTGGTCAGCTTTATCCTTCCGTCAGACGTATGATCTCCAGCGGCCATTACGGCAGGTGGGTCACTTCTGCTGACGGCCTTGACGAGCATACCGTCTATGAATTTGACGAGCATTTTGATCCGCTTCGTGTGAGGCATATGCATGGCGAAAACTGTACGGAGGAGACTTATTTTTTCGATTATGAGGGAGTTACCTGCGCAGTGCCCTATGTAAATATAATGAACAGATTCTACAGCATGGGAGAAGTTTACTGTTTCATTTATGATGAGGGCAGACTTATCGAATTTTCGTACATTACACGTTTTCGTGTCATTCTCTATTCCTTTGACAATTCGGAATTTCCCCATGTGAAGCTTGAAAAGTATGATTACATATGCGATCCCGACACCGAGCCTGTTCAGAAAATGACTCTTTATGAATATGACAACGAAAACGGAAATATCTCAAATCTTACAATAAAAATATAAAAAATACAGTCATTCGTGCCGAGTGGCTGTTTTTTGTTTAATAGAGCATCGTTTCTACAAATTGTATAAAAATATATACTCTTACTTCTGAAATCTATTGACAAATCTATGTATTAGAGCTATAATTATATTGAATAACTGTCTGCTTATTGACAGTATTGATATGGAGGAAATATGGATATTATTATAGTTGGCTGCGGCAAAGTCGGAAGTGCACTTGCCGAAGTCCTCAGTGACGAACACAACGTCACTGTCATCGACAAAAATGAAAATCTCATTGAATCTGTCATCAACGATTTTGATGTTATGGGTATAGCCGGAAACTGCCTTCAGACCGATGTTCTGGAGGAGGCAAACGTTGATAAAGCGAATCTGTTCATAGCTGTTACTGCTTCGGACGAGGTCAATATCCTCTCTTGCCTTATTGCGAAGAAAATGAAGGCAAGACACTGTATCGCCCGTGTCCGCAGTCCCGAATTCGACAAACAGCTGGTCTTCATGCGTGAGGAACTGGGTATCAGTATGATGGTAAATCCCGACTACAACGCTGCAAACGAGATCGCTAAGGTAATGCGTTATCCTGCGGCTATAAATATCGAGTCTTTTGCAAAGGGACGAGTTGACCTCACCGAGATACGTATCACTTCGGGAAGCATCCTTGACGGTGTTGCACTCAGCCATCTTTCAAGACGTATGAGACTTGATATCCTCATCTGCGCTGTTCAGCGAGGAGATGAACTCGTTATACCTAACGGAAATTTCGTGCTTCGTGCAGGAGATAAGATACACATGACTGCTTCCCACAGCAATATGGTCAAGTTCTTCAAGAGTATAAGCGCCGCTTACCGTGAGAAGCGTGTTAAGAAGGCTGTTCTCATCGGAGGCGGACGAGTTGCTTATCATCTTGCGCAGCAGCTTATCGAAATGGGCATAAAGGTAAAGATCATCGAGATAGACAAAGAACGCTGTCTCGAACTCAGTGAACGTCTCAACAAGGTGGATATCAGTTGTGCTGACGGTACAGACCACGATATCCTTGAGGAGGAACACGTTTACGATGCGGACGCTGTTGTTACTCTTACGGGAATAGACGAGGAGAACATTCTTCTTTCACTTCTTGCCAAGAATAACGGAGTAGAAAAGGTAGTTACCAAGGTAAACCGTCCTTCGCTGATACAGCTTTCCGATACTCTCGCCCTCGATAGTA
Organism: Ruminococcus flavefaciens; assembly: GCA_902792495.1. Classification (GTDB taxonomy): domain Bacteria; phylum Bacillota; class Clostridia; order Oscillospirales; family Ruminococcaceae; genus Ruminococcus; species Ruminococcus flavefaciens_Z. The sequence continues at coordinate 2,067 of CADBAC010000343.1, forward strand.
TAATCTCACCTAAGACTATCACTGTCAGCCAGATCCTTCAGTATGTCCGTGCTAAGCAGAATTCTCTCGGTAACAACATTACCACACTTTACAGCCTTGTCAACGGAAGACTTGAAGCTATCGAGTTTATCGTCCGTGACAAGAAGGACTACGTTGATGTTCCGCTGAAAAAGCTGAAAATACGCAATGGCATCCTTATTGCAAGTATCGTCAGGGGAAATGAACTCATCATCCCGAAAGGTGATGACTGCCTGAAACTTAATGACAGCGTCGTTGTAATAACCACAAATAAGGGCTTCAATGACCTGAGTGATATTTTTGATTAAGGGAGAGTAACAGCTTTATTATGAATTACAGAATGGTATCCTACATTATGGGACAGATACTGAAAGTCGTGGGACTTTTCATGCTTCTGCCCATATTAGTCGGATTTATATACGGAGAAGATCATGTAGTAACATCTTTCGGCATACCGTTTATCATGACGATGGCCGTGGGAATTATTTTCACTATCAAAAAGCCAAAGGATAATTCCATATTCTCTATGGAGGGATTCGTAAGCGTTGCGGCATCGTGGATTACGATGTCAGCAATAGGCGCTCTTCCTTTTGTCATATCGGGAGAGATACCCAAATATACAGACGCTCTTTTC
>CADBAC010000344.1 GCA_902792495.1 Ruminococcus flavefaciens
CACAGCACCGTCCGAGCCTGCGGAGCGTAAAACTAACCGCTGAAAAGAAAAAGCCCTCAGAAACGCTTACAGAGCGTTTCCGAGAGCTTGCGGTTATTCGTTCCATTAGGGTTTGTGCCTGTTGTGGTATGCTCCACAATTCTGATTATGACTTATGCGGAACGGAAAACGGGTGCGCCAGTAGGCTTTAAGCAACACCGCACAAAGACGTTTTTAAAAGTAAAAAAACGTAAATGCGTGATTTTTTACCACCCAAATCCATAAAGAATGTGTATTATGTGGTATTGCCTTTAGATAACTGAAACAACGCTGTAAATTCACGTTATTTGTTTCGGTTACTTATGCAGATCGTATCCGCTCCGATATTCTCACGGAATCTTATATCGTGCTCCGCAAAAAGTATTGTCGGTTCGTAACTATTCAGAAGTGTTTCGAGCTGAATGCGTGAAAAAATATCGATAAAATTCAGCGGCTCGTCCCAGATATAAAGGTGTGCAGGTGTCATGATACTTGCCGCAAGGATCACTTTTTTCTTCTGCCCTGCGGAGTATTCCGAAATGTCTTTGCCAAGCTGTGAACGGCTCAAGTCGAGCTGTCTCAGCACTGTGCAGAACAGACTGCGGTCAAGTCCCTGTTCTTCGCAAAATTCGGGTATACTTCCGCTGAGAAATGACGTATCCTGCGGAACATAGGAGATAACAAGTCCCGATGCGGTTTCACAAGTTCCGCTGACACACAGGTTATCATCTTCGGGCAATATTCCAACTCTTTGCAGAATCACCCGCATTAGTGTTGATTTTCCGCAGCCGTTTAAGCCGTGGAGGGCGATTCGGTCTCCTTGTCGGACATTGAATGTCAGACCGCTGCACATCGGCTCTGCCGTTCCCTTGTACTGCAATGCACAGTCGTGTACCGATATAAGCGTTTCCTTATGATGCTTAAGTGGGGACATTTTAAGCGGCACAACTTCCTCAATATCCTGTAAAAGCCCTTCCTGCTGCGTTATCTCGCGCTCTATTCGCTGTTCTGTATTTTTCACCCTGCTCTGCATTTTCTTCGTCTTTGCACCGATATAAGACCGAGTGCTGATGCTGCGGTCATTTTCCCTTATCGGATCAAATCCTATCTTCGTTCGTTCACTCTTGTCCGCCCACTCAGCAGTGCGCTTTGCCGCCTGACGGAGCTTTCGTATCTGCTTGCGGTGCTTTTCATTCTCAGCTTCTGCGAACTGATTTCGGCGCTCCTGATTTTCCTGCCAACACGAAAAGTTACCACTCTGCACCATAATAGTCTTACGATTCAGAACAAGGATATGATCCGTACACGCATCAAGCAGATCACGGTCGTGAGAGACAAGGATAAAGCCCTTCTTCGATGCGAGATACTGACGAACATTCTCTCGTGCTTGCGCATCGAGGTGATTGGTCGGCTCATCGATCAGCAAAAAGTCATTCTCACCGGAAAACAGAATTGCAAGCAGTACCTTTGTACGCTGTCCGAGACTGAGCGTTTCAAACGGACGATACAGCACCTCAGCATCTTCGTGAAGCTCAGACAGTTCGCATATCACGCGCCACTGTTCGCAATTTTCCCTCAGCTCCTCGGCAAAATCTGCCGCTGTCTGTTTCATCTGCTCCGATGTTACCAAATACGGAAAATAGGCAACAGGGACGGACTTTGTAAGAGTTCCGCTTCCCGAAAGCTCACCTGTAAGCAATCGGAGAAATGTTGTTTTTCCTTTTCCGTTTCTGCCGATAAGTCCGAGTTTCCAATCTGTATCAAGTGTAAAGGATGCGTTTTCAAATACCGGCTCTATCGAACCATCATAGCTGAATGTAAGGCGGTCGGCTCTGATCTGTGACATATTAACTCCTCCTTTCAGAGTTCCAAAAAACGGAACTGCTTGCTGCCAAACAGTTCCGTTATGTTACAGATAACCTCAAAGCCGGACACAGAATCCGAACAAATCGTCTATAAATGCAAAAAGAGGTTATGAGAACATAATCCACTTTTGGCAGCACAAACTAACAGCGTATAATCGTATACACTGCATCCGTTATTCATGCAATCAAAAGTGAATTATCCTATCATTCTTTCACCTCTTTCAGAAATATGAATATATTATAACACATAAAGAACAGATTGTCAAGCCTGATTTGAATGTTTGAAAAGATTTTTTTGACAACATTTGTTATTTACTGAACTGAAATTAACTATCAATTGCTATTACCGTGCTCTGAAAGATAACTGTAAATAAAAAGAATCGAAATATTCCAAAAAAAGCAAGACCCACTGAAATCAGCGAGCCTTGCCTTCATAATTTTTGCTATGAAATCATCTTTCGATTTCTGTAATAAGCTGTACTCCATCTTTAAATCCGACCTTGTACGCAGTTCTCATCTCAGCGGTGGCAGTATCGCTCACGCAGTCGAGAATTTTGTGGAATACTTCGATTTGCTCCTCGCTCAGCGAATTTTCAAACGGAATGCAGAGCTTGTTAAATTCGTCCGAGAACTCGGCGGCGTGAATATCCCCCACACGGAGGTTGTAAATCATATCAATCATTGTAAGCACCCTTTCGGTAATTATTTAGCTTGCTGTACCTGTCTTACAATGTTTGTCTGAAAACTTCTTTATGCCTACTGTCGTAAGTCTCAGGGCATGAAGCAGCTCATGGCTGGTCTTGGTTTGATCCTTCTCGCAATTATCCTC
>CADBAC010000345.1 GCA_902792495.1 Ruminococcus flavefaciens
AATTCTTTTCTTTATGGTATCGGTTGCGGTAGTTATGAGAAGTATCCTTCCGCTCTTCATAAAGATGACCGTGGCTGTCTTTTTCCTTGCCGTAAGGTCTAAAATCTTTTTTGCAATTTCCGGGTCGTTCCGGAACTTCCGCACCATTGTCTTTGTTGTATTGTCGGCATAAGACATATACATTTCAATCTGGTCGCGCGGAATGTAACAGGCGCTTGTGATTTTTATATCCTTCATTTTCGAATAAAACTCTGCTGCACTTTCATCAATTCTTTTCTTTATGGTATCGGTTGCGGTAGTTATGAGAAGTATCCTTCCGCTCTTCATAAAGATGACCGTGGCTGTCTTTTTCCTTGCCGTAAGGTCCCTTCCGCTCTTCATAAAGATGACCGTGGCTGTCTTTTTCCTTGCCGTAAGGTCCAAAATCCGTTTTTCTGTTTCCGAGTCATTTCGGAACTTTCGCACTATCGTCTTGATTGTACTATCGGCATAGGACATATACATCTCAATCTGGTCGTGCGGGATATAGCAGGTGCTTGTGATTTTTATATCTTTCATCTTCTCCCTCTTTTTTACAGCCGTATCTCCGCTCTGAGAGATACGGCTGTTTTTGCAAATCACTTTCCGCCTGCGCTGTTCAGTGCGTTGTTGAATTCCTCATCCGCAATCTGGTTGGCGTTTGTGATAGCGCTGCTTGTCGTGTCGCGAATGGTCATTGCTACTGCAATAAGACCAGCTGTGATAACCACGACGATAGCAAACTGCATCAGTTCCATGCCGGATTCGTCTTTTATGAATTTTTCAACGTAGTTTCTAAACTTAGCCATTGTTTTTCTCCTTTCCATAATAAATCTGATTGCGCTTTTCTCCCTTATATAATAATTATGACATTTCCGAAGGTTTACACTGTGATTGTTTTTTAACCATGTGGATGTTTATTATTCTTCGAAACTGTTTATCACGAATCTTTCTGTGTAATTCTTTAATTTAGCTATTGCTGTCGTATTTTTTTAATAACCAGTAAGCCTGTATACGCTTGCCCAGTATCCGTAATTCGGGTGTATCTTGACAGCTGCCGCGTTCATTCCGTTTCCGATATATATTTCCGTATGGTCTTCGGCACCGGACAGTCCGTTTTCATGCCTTATAAGAATATCTCCAGGCCTGAGCGTCACGTCACTGCTGCTCCCTATCCTGCTGAATCCGTACTGCCTGAGAACACCTCCCATGCTGACTGTGGTAAACGGAGCTGTTGGGCTTTCACCCGGCAGATACCCGGAACAGTAAAGAGCATAAAACACGAATGAAGAGCAGTCCATATCGTGTGTCCCGTTATTGTTGTATATGTACAATCTGTTTCCCATACTGTAATTTGCAAGAGGGTCGTTTGCCAGAGCGATAGCCATGGAAATGTAATCAGCAGCCATACCGTACCTGTAAAATTTTGTCGACGCCTTCCTGCTTACAGCAAACGATTTATTATAAAGGTCGGAATTTACAGAATTTGCACTTACTTTGATAATATCCTTCTTGAATGTCTTTTCATCAAAATTAACGTCTATGAGCTGTACGCCTGTTTCGTTGTATATGGTCCGTGTAAGGGTAGGAAGATATTTTTCCTCATCTTCATATTCGCCCATATATACGACCGTATGTATAGCAAGCCCGTCAGAAAGCGAATCAAGAGCAGTCTGCGTTTCGTGATATTTTTCATATACGATGAAATTCTGTATGATAAAATACAAAAATGTCACAGTTATGAGACAGACGTACACCCCGTATACTACAGACGCACTGCCTTTATGCAGCCATCTCCATAATTCTCTTTGCATCAGGCACCTCCTCTTCAGTAATCCGAGAACCGTTTATCCTCTGTTCTTTCAATCATCATCGTGACCATATCATCATATACGCCTGTAGTAAAGGGGCTTATGCTCGATATTCTGCATGTGAGTGTGATAGTTACAAAATTCCCCTTTTTCCACTCTTCTTCTTCCGTACCGGGGATATAAGAGACTTCTGTCCTTACGCTCCTTATAGCTGGCTTGTATTTCACATAGGCTTCTGCATTTCTTTGTGCTGTTTTCTGTGCATCCTCCAAATCTTCGCATACTATAATATCTCTTGCGAGCTGTCTGGCAACGGCATTCATATACTGCTGTGCGTTATGCAGGGTAACCGCGCCTATAATGATGATAAGGATTGACGTGATAATAAGGGCCGAGAACGAAAAGCCAACAAACTCTCCTATCCCTTTTTTTATCCATTTTTTAAAATCAGCGAACATTTATGAACCTCAATATTTCTACTATTATCATTCCTACCGTCATAAACGGGGCAAGCGGATATCCTATCTGTGGGATGTATTTTTTGTGTTTTACAAATCCGTACGCAATAAGCAGCAGTTCTCCTATGACCATCCCCATTGCGCTGTATCGGAGCGTGATAAACGTTGTTGCCATCATCCACAGCTTTATATCACCCATGCTCATAAATCCGAACATGCCGTATCCGAATAGTATTGCCAGTTCTGCTATCATCCATGCTATTACCCATATCATACCCAGCCCATTTGAGTCCGTTCTGAAAAAAATGGTAAATATAATGCCGATAATCCCGCCTGTCAGCACCAGTCTGTTCGGTATTTTCCCTGTTTTTATATCGCTGACAGAAGCGGCTGCCATAAAAATAAAAAACATGGCAAATTTTATATATTCGATATTTTTTATTAGAATCATCTGCTTCCTCTGTTTGTTTTAACTCATATCAGTTCTTGTTCCAGCGCTGTCAGTTAAAAGCCGAGACCCGAAACAGAAAGCTGGCTGAGTGCGGGATACATGAGGAATACAATCATAGGCAAAAACTGGAAAATCGCTATAGGCAAAAGCAATGCGTTTGTTGCGATGCCTGCTTTTTCCTTGATTTTCAGCAAATGGCTTTCGTTAATCTCCCTGGAAATCCTTGCTACGGTGTCTGTAATGGAAACACCTTCATCATAAGCCGTAATGACGTTCTGCACAAACACGCTGA
>CADBAC010000346.1 GCA_902792495.1 Ruminococcus flavefaciens
TATACCGAGAATAAGAAGAGCTTCAATGCACTGCATGACGTATCTTTCGGTGTGGGAAAAGGTGAATTCGTAAGCGTCATCGGTGCCAGCGGCTGCGGTAAGTCCACACTTCTCAGTGTACTTGAAGGACTGTACACTCCCGCAGGCGGCAGAGTGGAGATCGACGGAAAAGAACTCCACGGCACAGGCACAGAAAGAGGAGTAGTGTTCCAGCACTACTCACTCTTCCCGTGGATGACCACAAGGAACAATATAGCTTTCGGCATCAAGCAGGCAAGACGTGATATCAAGAAGACTGAACGTCTGAAAATAGCTGATGAATTCCTGCACAAAGTGGGACTTGACGGCTTCGGCAGCAAGTACCCTTCCCAGCTTTCGGGCGGTATGCAGCAGCGTGCAGCTATTGCCAGAGCACTTGCAATGAATACTGAGATTCTTCTGATGGATGAACCTTTCAGTGCTATTGATGCTAAAAACCGTGTCATATTGCAGGATCTCCTCCTTGATCTATGGGAGGGCGATGGCCTTGAACAGCGCAAGACAGTCGTATTCGTGACCCATGACATCGACGAAGCAATACTTCTTTCGGATAAGATAGTGGTTCTAACCGCACATCCGGGAACTGTTCATGAGGTAGTACAGGTTCCTTTTGAGCGTCCACGCAGACGAGAGGATCTGATAAAGACTGACGAATACGGTAAATTCAGAAACAAGCTGCTTTCTCTTCTCTATAATGATATTGCCGAGCGTATCGGCGGAGAAGAGGTGGTATTATGACATGGAAGAAACGTTTCCTGAGAATAACACATATTCTGTTCGCTGTACTGATTCTCATACAGTTCCTGCCTGACAGATCAACAAAAGAAGTGTTCACAGGTTCGCTTCTGGTATTTGCAATTGCAGCAGAAGCGGTAGTTATAATATCTTCATTCTTCATCAAAAAAGAGGAAGGATTATCCCTTTTGCTTGATATAGCAGGATTCATATATGTTTTCCTTATCATATGGACTCTTGCAACAGCCAAATTCAACATCCTCAACGATATGCTTTTCCCGGCCCCCGGAAAGGTGATACATCAGTTTGCAGAGGACAAGGAAAAGATACTCATTAATATAAAAAGCTCCGTGGGAATAGTGTTACAGGGATTCCTCCTTGCCATAATCGTAGCTATACCGCTGGGACTTTTCATCGGATGGAATGCAAGGCTCGGAAATGCGGCATCGTACATCACAAAGTTTTTCAGCTCGATACCGCCTATAGTGTACATCCCTTACGGAATCGCACTCCTTCCTACATTCCGTTCTGTATCGGTATTCGTAATATTCCTTGCAACGTTCTGGCCTGTTTTTGCAGGAACAATGAGCGGAGTTTTAGGAGTTGACAAGAAGGTCATAGATTCGGCAAAGGTACTGAATGTCAGCAAGCCGGAAATGCTTTTCTCGGTAATACTTCCTGCTTCATTGCAGCAGATATTCTTAGGATGCAATCAGGGCCTTAGCGTATCATTCATACTTCTGACCTCAGCCGAAATGATAGGTGCAAGGGATGGAATGGGTTACTACGTGAAGTACTACTCCGACTTCGGAGATTATACACGCACCATCACAGGTCTTCTTGTTATCGGATTTGTGGTAATAGCGGTAACCTTCCTTTTCAATAAGCTTCAGAGCTATCTCCTGAGATGGAAGCGCTGATGCATAAGTAAAGCCATAGTTTTCTGATTCTTGAATCAGAAGCACTATGGCGATTTTTATTGAAAAGTATTTATTCACAAAAAACGATGTTGAAAGAATGATAATGTGTGACGAATGTCGAATATAGATTTTACCTATTGACAAACTATGATTTAAGTGATATAATACATATAGTTCCGATAGGAATACAGAGTTTAATGAAAGGAGAGCAAAAACATGAGAGCTGTTAATATGATGATGTGCTGTTGCTGCTGTAATAACAATATGAATATGATCCATTATCCTCATGCTTATGCTCAGCGATGTTGCACTTTCTGAACGTTTACAGCATAATAACGGGCGCTGTGCGTCTGTATCTGCGTGGGATGTGGAATTACGTCCCACGCTTTATTTTTTGGAGGTCAATATGGTAAACGAAAGAGAAAGCATCACTGCAAAGCTTTGTGCTTTTGCAAGAGCATGGCACTCGAATATATCCCGTGAGAAGATCTACGACGATCATCTTGCATACGATATGATGGGCAAGGATGAATACAACGAAATGTATGACATGGTAAGCCGTGGCTTTAAAGAAAGCGGAGATACGTATTCACGGGAGGACACCGAACAGATAATCAATGAGTATATCGCTCCCATACCGCTTTCAAGGATACATTTTTCCGAGAGCAGACTGCTGAAGCTTGCGGCTCAGGAAGAAAAGATACAGTATGTTATATGCGGAGCAGGTTCTGATACATTTTCATTCAGGAATACCGATCCGAATATAGAAGTATTCGAGATAGACCATCCTGATACACAGAGGTACAAACTTGAAAAAATAAAAGAACTTGAATGGGTGATACCTCAGAATGTACATTTCGTAGCTGTGGATTTTGAAAAGGAGCGAATGTGCGACAAGCTTTTAAGTTCGGGATTCGATCCCTCGGTAAAGACTTTTTTCAGCATTCTCGGAGTATCCTATTATCTCACACTTGATGTATTCACGGATACACTTTCACAGATAGC
>CADBAC010000347.1 GCA_902792495.1 Ruminococcus flavefaciens
ATTCCCGATATGTTCTCGTACCATACAGAATAGTCGTACTGTTTTTCATCGGGCGTGCCATAAATATCCGTGAACTCATCCGTCCAGAAGCTGTAATTGTCAGCGTCAGGATCAAAATAATTCACACCAACAAGGCCGAGGCTGGTAAAGCAGAGAACTCCATCGCAGTTCTTTCCGAGATAGGGAACATTTTCATATTCCATAACCAACTCCCACGGCTGTCCGGCTTCCTCTGTGCGATACTCATCAAGCTTTGAGAAGCTGCTCATTTTACGTCCTTCACTGGCAGGACTGCCGTAGAATCGCAGACCGTTCGTCAGGAAATACTTAGTACGGTCTACTTTTGCTGTAGTTGTTACAGTCTGGGTAGTAGTCAGCGTTTGTGCCTGCGATGTTGTATTGGCTGCATTTACTGAAGTCACGGTATCTTCGGTATATTCATCAGTTTCATCAGACTCATCCCGATAATCTGTCCGTTCATCGGAAACTGATGCAGACACCTCTGTTGTCACTTTCTCAGCTTCTGTGACTGTTTCATTTACTGCTAAAGGAGTATCCTCCACCGCAACCACAGGTGAACGCAGTTCCGGTGTAGGGATGTAGCTGTCCCTCTGCTTTTCATAGGACTTGTCAGGCGAATCGGAAGTCGCATAAAACGAGACCTGAACTCCTTCCTCAAGGTTGAAAAGATAAATGGCGGTATTCTTGCCCAGCGGATCATCGTACCATGAAGCAATACCGCTTCCCTCCTCTGTAGGGATACCGTATTCTTTTTCGATGTCGCTGAACCACTGACGGTAATTCTGATTTCGCCTGATATCGTGATAGTTGAAGCCGACCAGTCCCGAACCCGTAAAGCAAAGCGTCAGGTCACAATCCGTGTCATAAAGCGGAACAGCTTCATAGTCCTGCATACGCTGTTTCGCCTCATCGGTCTCACGTTCGGCGATCAGCTTATTCTCATTCATTTTTTCAAGAACTTCGTCGTAATCTGCGAACCATTCAAGTCCCAGAAGCGGCTTTACTGCCTTCTCAGACTTTTTTCCGCATCCTGTAAGCAGTGTTGATACAAAAGCAATAGCTGTGATAATTGATAGATATTTTCGCATATTTCCTCCATTAAGGGCTGCTGTCTCCTCCCGACGGCAGCTTGGAAACTATGTATTTGTCGATTCGTATATTTTGTTTGTTTCTGCCTGTGACCGCTCCAACCAGCACAGCAAAAACTATGAGAATGCCGATGATAACGGGCATTACAGTCATTCTGTCCACTTGAAGAGCATCCGCAGAAACTTTTATGCGTTTTTCGTAAAGATTGTTTATCCTGTGGGCACGAATGAGGAGACGATGTGAATTTATACCGTATGGCGTGCAGGTCATCAGAGTAACATAGTCCTCATCGGGGATGATCGCAAGCTTGTCGGTCTCGTCGGGAAGGATGATAAGTATCTTCTCCACCTCATAAGTCAGGATATCGTCGAGAATATTTACGGTGAATATGTCGCCCTCGACCATCTGGTCAAGGTCAGTGAAAAGCTTTGCGGTAGGCAGTCCACGGTGTCCCGAAATTACCGCATGAGTATCGGCACCGCCGACAGGGAGCGATGATCCCTGAATATGGCCTGCCGCTATCTGAAGCACACCATCTGAGGTGCCGTGATAGATCGGCAGTTCAACACGTATGCTCGGAATGGAGATATACCCCATAACACCGGAGCCTGAGATGTTGAGAATGTCATCATAGCCCTTTATATCCGCAAAATTGGCAAAAGGAGCATTAAGCTCCGCAAGTTGTCTGTTATATTCACGAGCTTCTTCCCAGAGCCTTTCCGTATCGCTGTTATCAAGCTCGGCAACAGCTTCTTTATAGGTGGTAACGGCGTGTGTCTGATGCCGATGATTCCACCAGTTGCTGAAGGTCGGATAAAGCATCACGGAGAGGCCCGCAAAGAAAATGAAAACAAACAACAGGGGAATGAGTTTTTTCGGTTTTATTTTCATATTATTCTCCTTGTGGATCTCTCCCTGATCCCCTCCCCGAAGTGGGGAGGGGAAAATTTTCAGGTTTTAGGTTAATGAATGATCATGAACTCTCTTATTCTTCCTCACGGGTCTTCTTCTTGGAAACGAGGTAGATACCTGCGATACCTGCTGCGCATCCGCCGCCCAGGATGAAGAGTGTTGTGCCTATGCCACCGGTTGTTGGGAGAGTTGTGCCCTTTGTATTGTATACAGTAGCTGCTACGATACCTGAATCAAGTGTACCGGCCTTTCCTGTTCCAATATTATTAGCAAGCTGAGCACCTGTTGCTGCTGTAAGATTAAGAGCTGTCAGAGCCTTGTTTGCTGTACCGTCCCATGTCTGATTATTTGCTGTTGTAGCATCGATTGTGAATTCCAGTGTATCTGGTGTTGGTGCATTATATGTTGCGGGAGCTTCTGTTTCCTTCAGTGTGTAAGTTCCGTCATCGAGACCGATAATGCTGAATGTACCTGCTGCACTTGATGTAAACTCTGAACCGTCTGCTACGTCATCTACCCAGCCAGTGATCTTGTTGTTTGTATCAACAGTAGCATACTTACCGTCCTTATTCATCAGCTTGAACTTAGCGTTCTGAAGCTTAGCATTAGTTGCGCCATCTTCCTTAGTGATATCAAGCTGATATGTGAAGACGATAACCTTATCGGTCTTGGTCT
>CADBAC010000348.1 GCA_902792495.1 Ruminococcus flavefaciens
ATACTCTTTAAAGGATATGCGGATTTAGCTCATCTGGTAGAGCGCCACCTTGCCAAGGTGGAGGTAGCGAGTTCGAGCCTCGTAATCCGCTCCATAGTATCGGGGTAATAATCTCGGTATTAAACGAATCCTGAAACAATAGTTTCGGGATTTTTTATTTCTGCTGCTCATTGTAAAAAATACAGAGGAATCTGTCTATCATTTGTACAATTTGCCAGTATACAAATCAGAAAAAATATGTTATAATAAGGTATACTCTTTAAAGGATATGCGGATTTAGCTCATCTGGTAGAGCGCCACCTTGCCAAGGTGGAGGTAGCGAGTTCGAGCCTCGTAATCCGCTCCATAGTAGAGTTCGAGCCTCGTAATCCGCTCCATAGTACCGGGGTAATAATCTCGGTATTAAGCTTGATCCCGAAGCAACAGCTTCGGGATTTTTTCTGTTATGGCGACTCTCATTCCGCACAAATGGCAACCGCTGTCTTTGTGCGGATTTACTATATACAAATTGCGGAAAAAATGCTATAATAAAATGTATAGACTTTTGGGTGCTGCGGAGGTGAGCGTATGCAGATGGAACTTTTTGAAAGAGTGCGCAGCAAACGTGTACGCTATGTGCCTCAGGACGGCGATATCCTTGTACTGCATACAAAAGATATCCCCTATGATTTCCATTTCAAGGTCATCAGGGATTACATCAGAAGCAGTACACTTTATATTGACGGCGCTACTCTTATGTATGTGTATGTTCCTTATAAGAAGGGCGGATCTGTCATGCATACCCGTTCGGCTTTTTACAGCGTGGTGGTGTTCCATTTTGACGGGATGCTGCCGTGCCAGTTTGAGTATATCGGCTCGGAACCCGTTTTCGACTGGGAGAGCTCGGTGGATGTGGGATTTTCACGCTGGGCGGAAACTGTGGAAATAACTGAATACGAAAGAGAACTTTACTCTACGGATCATGATATTATAACTTCGGACAGCGGAGGACTTCTTGCTGTTCCTTTCTTTGATACTGATGATGACCGCATAGACCATGTGCCGAAACTGAAAATGAACGGCGAAGGTTATGCTACTCTGCGTGGTCTGCTGTGTGTGGCAGAGGAGTGGCTGCGGGACAATGATATCATTTAGCTGGCTTCAGCTTTACAGAGGTGGATTATGGAAAAAGAAATGCGATATGCCGTGCTTATCGATGCTGATAATGTTGCGGCTAAGTACACAAAGTATATCCTCGATGAGGTGTCCAACTACGGTGTAGTCACTTACAAGCGAGTTTACGGCGACTGGACAAGACCAAATCTGGCAGGATGGAAGAATATGGCGCTGGATAATGCCATTACTCCTATCCAGCAGTACAGCTATACAACAGGCAAGAACGCTACCGACTCCGCTATGATAATAGACGCTATGGATATACTCTATTCCCATAATGTTGACGGTTTCTGTATCGTTTCAAGCGACAGCGATTTTACAAGACTGGCTATACGTCTGCGTGAGTCGGGTATCCATGTTATCGGCATGGGCGAGAGAAAGACTCCCAAGCCTTTCAGCACTGCCTGTAATGCTTTCAAGTATCTGGAAATACTTGCAGAGGAAGAAGTACAGGGTGCGGGCGAAACAGAAAAGCTGGAGCTGAAAACTCTGGAATCGGCTATTATACGTATTATTGCCGAGAATGCCAATCTTCAGGAGGAGATCAATATAGGCGAACTGGGAAGCAGACTTCTCAACCGCTATCCTGATTTCGATGTCAGAAATTACGGATATTCCAAGTTCTCACAGTTCCTGAAGGACTTTGACTGCCTCAGCTTCAGACAGGTGGGCAGCAGCATTCTTGTATCACAGAAATCAGATATGACGGACCTTGAACGTGTTGAGGCATCTCTTACAGCTATCGTAAAGACGAACGGAACAAAGGGCTACAATCTGGGCGAACTGAAAAAACAGCTTTGCGCAAAGATACCCGAATTTGATGTAAAGACATACGGCTACTCGAAATTCAGCCGTTTTGTGGAAAATCTCCCGACATTCAAGATAAAGAACAACACGGTCATGATAGTGGAAAAGTGACTTGAAAACGAGAAAAGGAGCAATGAATGGGCAAAAAATTCAGTGCGATAATACTTGCGATATGCAGCGTGGCGGGAATAGCTGCTCTGGCCAAATACTGCGAATCATATGGGATCTTTAAAAAACTGCCCGAAGCTTCTTACCTGACAGAAGAGGAGGAAGCGTACAGACCTGCCTACAGACAGCTGAGCGACAAGGAAAAAGCTGTCTATGAGGCTTTGTACAGGGGAATATCCGACAAGAAGGAATTCATCCTTCTGCCTTATGAGATAGACGGCGATACATATTCGAGAGTGTACTGTATGCTTGAAAAGCAGGAAGGACAGTTCTTCTATCTCGGTTCGTCCTATTATACTGCCGACAAACTGAGAGAAGCACAGATAGTTTACCGTGACGGAATAGACATGGCGGATGAAAAAATAGCCGAACTTGAAAATGCCGAAAAAGAAGCTGTCAGCTATGTGGACAATTACAGCGGCGACTACGAAAAAGTCATGGCGATAAACGATTATATAGTAAAGAACTGCGAATACGTATCGGGTGCGGATATGGAATACAGTCCGACCGCTTATGGATGTCTTGTTGAAAAAGCTGCGAACTGCGAAGGCTATGCAAAGGCGTTCGATATGATAGCCGCCGACGCAGGAATAGAAAGTCAGCTTATAACAGGAATTACCGATAAGGGCGAGAACCATGCCTGGAATCAGGTGAAGGTGGACGGCGAATGGTACAATATAGACGTAACATGGGCCGATACCGATGACGGAGACGAAGTCAGACGTATCCTTAAAGGTGTCGACCTAGACGTATATCCGGGCGAACTCATGGTAGTGCTCGGAGAGAGCGGATGCGGAAAAAGTACACTGCTCAATATAATCGGTGGAATGGACATGATGACAGAATGGACGATGCAGAGGACGCAATACTGGAAAAGGTGAACGCAGGCGAGGATGTAGTGGAACTGAAGTTTGCGGATGATTCGCTATATGCGGATTTCAAGCAGAAGTTCATAAAGGATCAGTATATATTCCAGCTTCTGACGGATAACGGCAGAGCTTTCGAGAGTGATATGACAGTTTCTATCACCGAAGGCGAAGGAGACCGCTGTATAACGCTGTTTTTAAGCTGAAAATAAGGATAGCGTGAAAAGTGCACAGTTTATGGTGAAATTACAAGGACAAACATTGTGAGTATTTTCCTGTTGACATTTCAGCTATGCTATGATATAATAATAAAGCTGTCGGACGAGAGCACAACCGGTAAGCCTGCTGGCGCAGCACGGGAGGGCTTTGGGAAGACAGAGGAAAATATCACGAAAAAATTCAAAAAAAAATTATGAAAAAGCACTTGACAAGATCGAGTGAAAGTGATATAATATTAAAGCTGCTCTACGGAGCGGAGGTCACTGAAAAAGTTTTTTGAAAAAACTTTGAGA
>CADBAC010000349.1 GCA_902792495.1 Ruminococcus flavefaciens
GAGTATGATGATACCGATCAGTACCATTGCTATTCTTGTGAAATAGGTGGGTACGGATATTTTTGCAACGAGCCACATTCCAAAGTCCGTGAACCAGCCGAACAGGAATGACAGCGGCACTTGCAATAGCTGTATCAACTGGAATTTCTTCCTCAGCACAACGATCTGTCCCACGATCAGTATGCAGTTCCAGATGATGAGCCATGTGCCTAAAGAAAATGCGCTGAATTTGCAGCTCAGAACATTTGCGACCGATGATATAGGCGAAACTCCAAGCTCTCCGTGCTTTGTGAATGCGACACCTATCGCTGCAAAAAACAGCCCGAAAATAAACAGGATATATCTCTTTGCGATTTCAGTTTTACTCATTCTTACTCCTCCGTGATATTTTCAAGATTATCTTTGATACGGCTCAGAAAGCCGACTGCAAGCTCTTTTTCGTGTTCATCAAGCCCTGAAAAAGCGGCTTCTTCAAGCCGAAGGAACTCCTGTTCCACCCGCTCGGTCAGTTCTTTTCCCTTATCGGTCAGGAACACATAAAGATTTCGCCTGTTGCCGTTCATCATTCTGCGTTCTATCAAGCCCTTATTTTCCATTCCTGAAAGAACAGAAGTCAGCGTAGCCTGTTCAATACAGCAGTTCCGAGCAATGTCTTTCTGTATCGCCCCGTCATGGAAGTACAAATAATTAAGCACCTTTGGCTGCCCCGAAGTCAGCTCTGTATCCTTGATCGCATTGGTCAGAAGCCTTTGCAGGATCAGGTGGTCTGCCATAAGCAGATAGTGAAGTGTATTGTCCATATTTTCCCCTTTGATTTCTAATAGTTAGAACTCTAATAATTATTATACCACTTCCGATTATTTCATTCAATAGTCGGTGCAGAGAAAATATACATACATTTCATGGATTTTTTAGTAAGAATGAAGACGTGAGATCACATATAAAAAGAAAGCAGTCAGCCTTGCGAGGTTGACCGCTTTGTCTTATCAGTATTTCTCATAGTGGACTTTCCCAAAATCGAAGTCGCTTTCTGCATACCCACGCTTGTTTTCGCCCTTTCCGCCAAGTGCGATCAGGTTCAGGACTGCGTAACCGTCAGGAACACCGAGTAGTTTGCGGATTTCTTCATCAGAGGACTTGCGTTTTCCCGTCCTGTTGCGGATATGCACCCAGCAAGCACCGAGGTCATACTGTTCAGCGGCAAGCAGTATGTAGGAAGAAGCGATAGCACCGTCCTCGATCCAGAACTCGCCCCTGTCGAGCTTTACCATGACTACGATAACAGCATCAGCACCGATGATCTGCGAACCGCCGAGACTCTTGCACTCGGCAAGCTCCCTTATCTTATCTCTCACGATAACGAACTCCACAGGTCTGTGACCGAAGGAACAGGGAGCAGCGAGCGCCACCTTCATGATCTCATTCAGTACTTCATCGGAGATATGTTCATTTGTGTATCGCCTTACCGAACGGCGTTTTGCCGCAAGGTCAAAGAGTTTGTTTTCCATATCTGATACCTCCATTATTCCTTATCCGGCTGCTGTCCGTTATGTGCCTTCCAAGCACATTCTGTGACCTTCATATCGGTAAATACTGCCTTAAAGCTCGAATCTTCCGGACTGCAAGCGTAAATGCCGAATCGTATCGTGCCTTTGCCCTCCCACATATGACACACACGCATCTGTGAGAAATTCACGCCGTCATAAGAGCATTCAATACAATAATCGTCCTCACGGCGGCTGAAACGATACCACATAGTCTTGACATTTGCAGGGATAGCTGTTGTCGCCCAATCGGAATAGCCGTGATTGGTAACGACCGAACCTAAGTGCTGAAAATCCTCATTTTCGTATTCCACCGATGCTTTCAGCCAGTTCTCCGAGTCGAGATACATCACGATACCGCACTGATCGAAACGGCGGTGACTGTCGGTAAAATCCGTTTTTACGATAAAGGAAAAGTATTTTTTATCAGTCTCCATTTGCAAAACGGGAGCATTGTCATTTCTGAAATGATAATATGTCCGCTGCCACAGGTCGGTATGCGGCTCAGTCACAATCTCAATGTGCTCATCGCTGATATAGGAGCTTTTCGGCTCTCTGGTCCATTTCATATTTTCGGTCATATTTAATCCTCCTGTTCTAACTCCACCGCCAGCTCTGCCACCGATACAAGCACAGCCTCACCGCTTATCGCAATCCTGCCGCTGCCGAGCAGCTCGCATTTCAGATGACCGCCGCGTTTTGAAGCCTGATACGCATTGATGACAGGCTTTCCAAGCTCTCCCGACCAATAGTCTGCTATCTGGCAGTGCGCCGAGCCGCAGACGGGATCTTCCGCTATGCCGAGCTTCGGACAAAAGCTGCGTGATACACAGTCGGTTTCCGTACCTTTTGCCGTTGCATTTTGAATACGCCCCTCGATCTTTTTGAACATTTCCTGATTGGGGTTCATAGTGCGTACCTGTTCTTCATTTTCAAAAACACAGATCAGATCAAGTCCGAGAACTGCCTTGACAGGTCTGACACCGAAAGCTTTTTCCATATCGTCCGTGACAGGTATCTCCCGAAGGGGATATGTGGGGAAGTCCATTTTGTAAAACGAGCCGTCCCGTGTAACGGTAAGCAATCCACTCATTGTCTCAAACCGGACGGAATCGGCATCAGGCTCATAGTAATTCAG
>CADBAC010000350.1:0-1595 GCA_902792495.1 Ruminococcus flavefaciens
GAGGGCGATTATGATGAGCTTATGGACATTGTAAAGGAATGTCAGCATATAGCTATCCGCGCAGGCGCACCGTCTGTACTTGCTTACATAAAGGTCGATTACAGACCGGAGGGAGATGTACTGACGATTGAGCGCAAGGTTACGAAACACCATCAGTAAGGTTCTTCCGCCGCTTTTTGCTATTCTTCTGCTTGTTGCTGTATGGCAGACAGTATGCAGCTTCGGTCAGGTACCAAAGTATATGCTTCCGTCACCGGGTGATGTTGCCGCTGCTTTTGAAAAAGACTGGCAGCTAATGTTCAGTCATGCTAAAACTACCCTGACCGAAACATTTATCGGATTGTTTTTCGGGATACTCATAGGCTTTCTTGCGGCTGTTGTTATGGACAGGTTCAATATTGTACGCAGGATGATATATCCGCTTATAGTCATAAGTCAGACAATACCGACTATAGCTATAGCGCCGCTTCTTGTAATATGGCTTGGATATAAGATGCTGCCGAAAATAATACTTATCGTTCTGGTGGTATTTTTCCCTATAGCTGTCAGTCTGCTGGACGGCTTTTCATCGGCAGACCCTGACACTATACGTCTTATGCAGTCGATGGGCGCACGAAAAATGCAGATATTCCGCTATGTAAAGCTCCCGAATTCTCTCGGACAATTTTTTTCAAGCCTGAAAATATCCGTTTCATACGCAGTTGTAAGCGCAGTCGTATCTGAATGGATAGGAGGTACTGAGGGACTTGGCTGCTATATGACAAGAGTAAGAAAATCATTTTCCTCGGACAAAATGTTTGCTGTGATAATTCTCATATCGGTAATAAGTCTTTTGCTGATATGGCTTACAAATGTTTTGCAGCGTGTATGTATGCCGTGGGATAAAATCAATAAAAACAGGAGTAAAAAGATATGAAAAGTTTAAAGAAAGTTTTAGCCGTTGTACTTACAGGCGCACTGGCGCTGGGCATCGCTGCCGGCTGTGCTGCGCAGAATAATGAAAGCAGCAAGTCATCTTCCGCAGCATCAGGCAGTTCAGCCGCTGAAAAAACAGATGAAAAGGCAAAGGAAAAAACAAAGGTAACATTCGTTCTTGACTGGACGCCGAATACAAATCATACAGGTCTTTATGTTGCACAGGAAAAAGGATATTTCAGTGATGCCGGTCTTGATATCGAGATAGTTCAGCCGCCGGAGGACGGCGCAGAGATGCTTGTCGGCGCAAATAAGGCGCAGTTCGGCGTATCGTTCCAGGATTCAATGCTTCCGGCTGTTGTCGGTGACAGCAAGATGCCTATTGAAGCTGTAGCTGCTGTTGTACAGCACAATACTTCAGGTATCGTTTCTATTGCCGGAAAGGGTATGGATAAGCCTAAAGGACTTGAAGGCAAAAAGTATGCTACATGGGATCTGCCTATCGAAAAGGCTACTCTCAAGCAGGTGATTGAAGCAGACGGAGGCGATTTCAGCAAGGTAGAGCTTATACCGTCTACTGTAACAGATGAGGTTTCCGCACTTAAATCAGGCACAGTTGACGCTATATGGATATTCTATGGCTGGGCAGGTGTTGCAGCAGAGGTGGCAGGACTTAAAAC
>CADBAC010000350.1:1662-4734 GCA_902792495.1 Ruminococcus flavefaciens
CAGCGCTGAAAAAGGGCTATGAATTTGCTATCGACAATCCTGATGAAGCAGCGGATATACTTCTCAAAAATGCTCCGGAGCTTGATGAAAAGCTTGTAAAGGCAAGTCAGAAATATCTTTCAAAGGAATATAAATCCGAGGTTACACGCTGGGGCTATATGGATCCGTCACGTTGGAACAAATTCTATCAGTGGATAAACGATAACAGCCTGTTCACTGAAAAGATACCTGATAACACAGGATTTTCCAACGAATATCTTCCTGAGTAATGGCGGCGCTTGAAGTAAAGGACGTGACATTTTCCTATGATAATGTCACGCCCGTATTAAAGAATGTGGATCTCACGCTTAATGACGGCGAATTAGTCTGTCTTTTGGGAGTGAGCGGCGGAGGAAAAACGACTCTTTTCAATATCATTTCGGGACTCAACCGACCTCAGCAGGGAACAGATATGCTGCTGCCTTACCGTACTGTAGAGGATAATGTCGCACTGCCGCTTATAATAAAAGGAATGAAAAAAAAGGAAGCACGTATAAAAGTCGGGGAATATTTTGCGCAGTTCGGCATTGAAGGCACACAGAAAAAATATCCTGCCGAGCTGTCAGGCGGTATGCGTCAGCGCGCGGCGCTTCTCAGGACATATATGTTTTCTGCTGATGTAGCACTTCTTGACGAGCCGTTCAGCGCTCTTGATACCCTTACAAAGAGCGAGATGCACCGCTGGTATCTGGATGTAATGAGCAGGATAAAGCTTTCGACTATCTTCATTACTCACGATATTGACGAAGCGATACTTCTTTCAGACCGCATATATTTGCTCAGAGGAAAGCCGGGCACTATCACCGATGAGATAGTGATAAGCCAGCCTAAGCCTCGTGATAAGGAATTTAATCTTACAGAAGAATTTCTTCAATATAAGCGAAAGATAATCCATTTAATAAGTAATTAGCGGTTAGTGAATCAGCAGAGGCGAAACGTGTCTATCACCGCATGCTGTTAACTGAAGCTTTTCATATTTACCCCCATTATAAAAAGCTTTGACTGTTCTTTATGAACAGCCAAAGCTTTTTATTTATTATTAATTATTAATTAATTGGCTAAGTCTTTTGTTTATCTCAACAAGGAATGTTTCTGTATCTACCTTTGTCTTGTTTTCAAGAGTGGAGAGAGCAGCAAGGTCGCCTGTCATTATGCCGTCCTCGATAGTTGCGACAGTTGCCTTTTCAAGCTTGTCTGCAAAATCAACAAGCTCGTCAAGACCATCAAGCTGACCGCGCTTTCTGGGTGCGCCTGTCCATGCAAAGAGCGTTGCAACAGAGTTTGTTGATGTTGTTTCGCCTTTGAGATACTTGTAATAGTGACGCTGAACTGTGCCGTGAGCTGCTTCGTATTCATATATTCCGTCAGGTGAAACAAGTACCGAAGTCATCATAGCGAGTGAGCCGAATGCTGTAGCTACCATGTCCGACATAACATCGCCGTCATAGTTCTTGCATGCCCAGATATAACCGCCGTCAGAGCGTACAACTCTTGCAACAGCGTCATCGATGAGTGTGTAGAAATATGTGATGCCTGCCTGCTCGAACTTTTCTTTATACTCAGCCTCGAATATCTCATTGAAGATATCCTTAAAGCGGTGGTCGTACTTCTTGGAAATGGTGTCCTTTGTAGCGAACCATATATCCTGCTTTTTGTCAAGCGCAAAGTTGAAGCATGCTCTTGCAAAGCTGCTTATGCTCTTGTCAATGTTGTGAAGTCCCTGTATGATACCGTTTGAACCGTTGAATTCATGTATGAGCTGACGTGTTTCATTGCCGTCCTTGTCTGTTACAACAAGCTCAGCCTTACAGCCGTCTGCAACGACCATTTCAGTGTTCTTATAAACATCGCCGTAAGCATGACGCGCTATTGTGATAGGTTTTTTCCATGTCGGTATATAGGGAGTGATGCCCTTTACAACGATAGGTGTTCTGAAAACTGTACCGTCAAGTATAGCTCTTATAGTGCCGTTAGGTGATTTCCACATCTGAGTAAGGCTATATTCCTTAACGCGCTCGGCATTCGGAGTGATAGTAGCGCACTTTACGGCAACGCCGTATTTTTTTGTAGCCTCTGCGCTGTCTACAGTTACCTGATCCTTTGTTTTTTCTCTGTTTTCAAGACCAAGATCATAGTATTCGCTTTTGAGGTCAACATAGGGAAGGATAAGGGTGTCCTTTATCATCTTCCAGATTATTCTTGTCATCTCGTCGCCGTCCATCTCAACGAGCGGCGTTTTCATCTGAATTTTTGCCATTGGTATTACTTCCTTTCCTGTTCAGATATTACTTTGAGTTTCTTGTATAGTCCAGCAGACCTCCTGCGAGGATTATATCTCTTGTGCTGCCTGAAAGCTCACAAAGTACGGGTATCTCCTTGCCTGTTGTCTTGTTGACGAGAATTATCTTTTCTCTGCCCTCAGTAATGAGCTGACGTACATTTGGCAATGAAAGCTCATCACCCTGAGAGATGCTGTCATAATCAGCCTCGTTTACGAATGTAAGAGGAAGTATGCCTGCATTGATGAGGTTTGCGCGGTGGATACGGGCAAATGATTTTACGACAACAGCCTTTATTCCGAGATAAAGCGGTGCAAGAGCCGCATGCTCACGGGAAGAACCCTGACCGTAGTTTACGCCGCCGACAATAATGCTGCTGCCGAGCTGCTTTGCGCGAGCCGGAAATTCCTTATCACATACTGTGAAGCAGTGCTCGGAAATAGCAGGGATATTTGAGCGGAGCGGGAGTATCTTTGCGCCTGCCGGCATGATGTGGTCTGTAGTGATGTTGTCGCCGACCTTGAGAGAGCAGGGAACATCGATGCTGTCTGCAAGAGGAGCTGTTTTCGGATAGGGCTTTATGTTTGGACCTCTGAGTACTTCAACGCTGTCCATTTCCTCAACCGGAGCAGGAGCAACTACCATATTGTCGTTATAGTCGAACTTAGCCGGAAGCGGTATATCAACAGCGTCGCCAAGTGTTCTCGGGTCTGTGAATACGCCTGCAAGAGCGGAAGCGGCTGCTGTTTCGGGG
>CADBAC010000351.1 GCA_902792495.1 Ruminococcus flavefaciens
TCAAGTGCGCCCTATAATGGGCAAAAATTCTATTAAAAGTCTTTGGAAAGGGGGTACGGGGGAAGAACCTTTCCTCAGAAAGGTTTTCCCCCGATAAATACATATAAATTTGCTATATGAGCACCACGGCTAAGTGTGCCATTTTTATTGCAGGGGGAGTCTTAAACTTTTTTCTCCTCAGCCTATTGCACTTTCAGCATACATATGTTACAATAATATAGATAGAGTATCGACAATGTTACCAAGTACAAGAGGTGATATGATGTTTTGTACACGATGCGGAAATACGGTCAGCGAAGAAGACCGTTTCTGCCGTAAATGCGGAGCTCAGCTTACTCCTCCGCAGATGCCCGGTGAATCAGCTCAGCATGAGCGCCGTGCAGCAAAATCAACTAACAGCAAAGACCGCAGAACAGCTCCCCCTGAAAATGAAAAGATGAAGATAATCCTTCCTCTTGCCATACTTACCGTGGTACTGTTCTCATTTATAATAGTCCTGATAGTGCTCCTCAACCGTCCCGAGTCAGAGCCTGCGCCGAGGACAAGCAGCAGGATATCTTCCGTGGAATCCGCTGCCATAGAGCCGGAAACGGAAACTACTACCGAAGAACCCACTACCGAGACAACGACTGAGCCGCCTACCGAAGCCGACAGAGTGCTGATACAGGACCTCGCTTCATTTGCAGAGGGCGAAATAAGCGCTCAGCCTGCCGCAGTTTCCGAGGACAGCACTTCCGTTGTTTATAATCCTTCCGAGGCTGACGGCGATATGTACTACTATGTCTATGAGTGGATGGAATACCTCAGAAAGGATTCCAAGCTTACTTACGTAGGTTCAAGCGGCAGCGACGTTCTCTATACTGCCTACTACGATTGCAGCGACAACACCATTGAGAAGAAAAAGGCAAAGGTCGACGGCAAGACCAAGAAGCAGGACTATGTTCTGTCTCTCGTTGTTGTGAATGACCCGAATACAAATGCTGTTCTCAGCGTTACTGCAAATATGGCCAAGGGACTGAATATCTCCGACCTTGACTACAGATTCACAGGAGAATCAGTATCTACAACGTCCACTACATCTACAACAACAGCAAAGAAGACCAACACTACTGCCGCTTCATCGAAAAAGACCAACACCAGAACAAAAACTACTGCCGCAAAGGCAACAACTACCACAGAAGCGGAACAGCAGTCACTGACTTCCGCATATCTTCAGGAACTTGCGGATTATTCCGACAGACGGCTGAATGCTGAGGATACAGACGAAAAGGACGGCATGAATATTACCACTTACGAAGGTCCCGAAAGTGAGATGACAGATATCGTCAATGCATGGCTCGATATGCTTTTCAATGAGTCGGACTTCGAGTACACAGGCATGAAGGAGTCAGACGGACAGATCGTCTACTACTTCGACTACGACAGCGGCCAGAAGAACAAGCCCAGAGCAAAAATGGAAAATGACGAATCAAAGGAGTACAGCCTTGCAGTAGAATGCAATTACAAGGACTCCGATATCATTAACAAAGTTACAGTAAAGGCCTGCAAGGGGATCAGGATAGTCGATATGGGCGAAAGATTCTGACAGACCGATACATGATAAACAGGTGGATATGAATATAAAACAGACACTTCTCAACACTCTTGCCGAAGCAGACGGCGGTTATATCTCAGGGGCGGCTATAGCGGAAAAGCTCGGTGTAAGCCGCAATGCCGTGTGGAAAACCGTAAAGGCACTGGAAGCAGACGGATTTGTTATAGAATCGGTCACTTCAAAGGGCTACCGCCTTTCTTCGGACAGCAACCGTATCTCCGCCGACCTGATAGCGCCTCTCCTGACAACTAAGGAGATAGGCAGAAATATGCAGGTATTCAGCGAGATCGGTTCGACCAATACTGCCGCAAAAAAACTGGCATCCGAGAGAGTAGCCAACGGTACGGTCATAATTGCCGACAAGCAGACCGAAGGCCGTGGAAGAATGGGCAGAAGCTTTGAATCTCCGTCAGGAACGGGAATTTATATGAGCCTTGTCCTCTATCCGGAATTCGGACTGGAATGCGCTCCGCTCATCACATCGGCAGCAGCCTGCGCAGTTGCCGAAGCTATCGACGAAGTATGCGGCTGTGATGTCAGCATAAAATGGGTCAACGACCTCTACCTCAACGGCAGAAAGATATGCGGAATACTCACAGAGGCTTCCCTGGGACTTGAAATGAAAAATCTCGACTATGCTGTTATCGGCATTGGCGTAAACGTCAGAAGCGTCAGAAACGTTTTCGGCGAAGAACTGGGCAATATCGCAACATCCATCGAGGACGAAACAGGCGTGAAAGCCGACAGGAACGTGCTTTGCGGCGCTATGCTGAATAAGCTCGAACACTACCTCGGAATGGTGGAAAGCAGAGAATTCCTCAATGAATACCGCAGACGTGAACTGCTGACAGGCAATACCATTACAGCAAACGTGGGCGGCAATACCCTTACGGGAATGGCTATGGGTATCGACGATAACGCTAACCTTATCATAAAGCTTCCCGACGGCAAACTAAAAAAACTCGGCTCAGGCGAAGCCAGCCTGTGCCGTGTAAAGCAATAAATAACGTATCCCTCTGCGGTGATGCTCTTATGGCAGCTTTATACGTATTTATCGGGGAAAAACCTTTCTGAGGAAAGGTTCC
>CADBAC010000352.1 GCA_902792495.1 Ruminococcus flavefaciens
TATATTCTTTAATTTCCGTCCTGACCGTGCAAGACAGATAACACGTTCATTTGTTGACCCTGATTTCAATGGCTTTGAGAGAAAGAACGGTTTCTTCAACGTGAACTTTGTATGCATGGCTCAGTACGACGCAACAATGCCTAACGTATCTGTTGCATATCCTCCCGAGCAGCTTACAATGACAATGGGCGAGTACCTTGCTAAGCTTGGCAAGACTCAGCTCCGCATTGCTGAAACACAGAAATATGCACACGTTACATTCTTCTTCAACGGCGGTGAGGAAAAGCAGTTTGACGGTGAGGACAGAATCCTCATCAAGTCACCTGATGTTCCTACATTCGACCTCAAGCCTGAGATGAGCGCTTACGAAGTATGCGACGCAGTACTTGAAGCTATCGATTCTGATAAGTACGACGTAATTATACTTAACTATGCAAACTGTGACATGGTTGGTCACACCGGTATCTTTGACGCAGCTGTAAAGGCAGTTGAAGCTACTGACACCTGCGTAGGCAAGATGGTAGATGCTATCCTCGCAAAGGGTGGTGCAGCTCTTATTACTGCCGATCACGGCAACGCTGACAAGATGATGGAACCTGACGGAAGCCCGTTCACAGCTCACACTACAAACCCTGTTCCTCTTATCGCTGTAGGCGTTGAGGGCAAGCTTGCTGAAGGCGGCGTTCTTGCTGACCTTGCACCGACAATGCTGGATATCATGGGTGTTGAGCAGCCTGCTGAAATGACAGGCAAGTCACTTCTCATTAAGTGATAGAAAACATAGATCAGAAAGCAGAATAAGGCTGTGGCTTTATTTTGCAGGGGCCGCCTCTGGCGGTCCTCTGATTTTTATGAATATGTTCACGGAGTTGCTTCGGCATCTGTCGTTTTATAAAATATGGATAGAAATTTTATTATAACCGAATATGACAAAACGCTTGAATCCCGTTTGTTTGCGTTTCTGGAGAAGTGTCTGCCCGAATCGGGACGTTCCCTCGACCTGAACGGCCGACACAGCTTTTACAAGGATATCCCCTGTCATTTCGACGTTTTCCTTTGCATGACAGATGGCGAAACGATCATTGGCACTGTTGCTGTAAGGCCGATGAATGACAAGGACTGCGAGCTGAAATCCCTGTATCTTCTTGAGAAATACCACGGCATGGGACTTGGCAGAAAGCTGCTGGAAACTGCTGTAAGATACGCAGCAGACAGCGGATACGAGCGAATGTATCTGGATTCGCTTTCCACCAGCAAACGTGCATTGAAGCTTTACCGAATGGCAGGGTTCACAGATACGGAAAAGTACAACGACAGCATCTTTTCGGATGTTTTCATGGTGCTTGAATTAAGGAGATGATAGTATGTGGAACGGCAGAAAAAAAGCCCTGACATTCAGCTATGACGATGGCATAGCGCAGGACATCAGATTCACTCAGCTGCTCAACAAATACGGCATGAAGGGCACATTCAACCTTAACAGCGGCCTTATGAACGACAGCGGCGCATGGACTACCGACAAGGGATTACATATCAGAAGACTGACTCCCACGGAAGCTGTGGAAGTCTACAAAGGCCATGAAATAGCCGTTCACTGCGTTACTCATCCCCATATCGAGGGAATGCCCGAAGATGAACTGCGCCGTGAGATAATGGACGACAAGGCAGCGCTGGAGAAGCTTTTCGGCTGTCACATCAGCGGCATGGCTTATCCCTACGGCGAATACAACGACCTGATAATGCGTGTGGCAGGGGAGTGCGGTATAAAATTCAGCCGTACCTGCTGGGATATGCATGGTTTTGAGCCTCAGAGCGACCTTTTAGCGTTCAGAGCGACCTGTCATCACCGCTGCGAAAAGCTGTGGGAACTGGCAGACGAATTCCTCGCATATGACGGAGATGAGCCGATATACTTCTGTCTCTGGGGACACAGCTACGAATTCGATATCCACAACAACTGGGAGCTTATCGAGCGCTTCTGCGAAAAGATGTCAGGGCACGACGATATCTTCTACGGCACAAACAGTGAAGTCCTTGGAATATGATAAAAAGCACATGGTTAGCTTCGGTTAACTCATGTGCTTTTCTTTTTAAAACTAAGTTAGTAAAATATAACAAATTATTGTGTTAGCACTTACAAATAAATACAAATAACGATAAATCGCTGAAAAGTCCATTGACATCGTTATAAATATATGCTAAAATACGAAATGGAAAATTTTAATCAGAAAATGCATTATGCGTTTTTATTTTTAACATCTAAGTTAGTCATATCTAATCTGTCTGCGAGCACAATCGCAGTCAAAAATACAAGTCAAGGAGAAGTATATATGAAAAAGGTAAAATCAATTCTCAGCGTTTCACTCTGCGCTGCCGCTGCTATGGCAGCTGTACCGTTCAATGCAGCAGCTGCTGACACTGTTTACGGCACAATGAACATCCCATACGCTGATTTCTACGCAGCTGAGGTAGGAAATGCTTATGAGGTAGACGCTGTTTCATCTGCAACAGCTTCAAAGTGGAAGGCCAACAACACAGGTTCTGTTGCTGAGGACGGCACATGGACAAACGGAGGCCTTGTTGCAGGTACATATAACGACGACAACGGCACTATTCTCGGTGTTACATATCCCGTTGCAGTTTCAAGCGACAACGTTGATTTCCTCAAGGAAAACAACGACGACAACGGCACTATTCTCGGTGTTACATATCCCGTTGCAGTTTCAAGCGACAACGTTGATTTCCTCAAGGAAAACTACGGCTTCACACAGACAGACAGCGCTCCTGCTGCTTACAAGGAAGTTTCCGTAAGCGACGGCAAGATCACTGTATCCGAGGTCAAGGACACAAACGGTGAAACAAACAGTGACGGTGAAATGACGCTCACTACTGAATCAGCATGGGGAGACTATCAGATCAGCGTTAAGGGCTATCCGCAGAACTGCGATCTTTACGGTGTCCTGGTAAACACATCAGACGGATCATCCTACGCTCTCCGTCACCTTGAAAACATCTGGAGAAACGGTTCTTACTCATGGTCAACAGGCTTCAAGACAGAAGAACCTCACGGCAACACACTTAAATATGAGGACTTTGCAAGCATCATGGGTAAG
>CADBAC010000353.1 GCA_902792495.1 Ruminococcus flavefaciens
CGGCTGAACAGTCGGCTGAGGGGCTTTGCATAAACGAGGTCTGTACCCAGAACAAAGCCTGCTATGCCGACAGTCTTGGAAGAACATCCGACTGGATCGAGCTGTACAACGGCGGAGATTCTGATATTTCCCTTGATGGATTCGGCCTGTCGGACGATTTGTCGGCTCCGATGAAGTTCACATTTCCGTCGGGAAGCATTATCCGGAAAGGTGAGTATCTGCTTGTCATCGCCAACAAAGATACTTCCGCTTCAAATGAACTGAATACGGGGTTCAGCCTTAGCAAATCAGGGGAGACTGTAGTTCTTTCGTCGCCTGACGGAGAGATGATCCAGAGTATGGAAGTTCCTGCAATGGCTGAGGACGATTCATACGGACGCACACAAGACGGCGGCTATGCTGTCATGAAGCCTACACCTGCGGAGGCAAATGCTTCAACTGCTGCCGAACCTGTGTTTTCACTGGAATCGGGATTCTACAGCGCAAATGATGTGAGTGAACTGACCATAAGTGCATCCGATACTATATATTATACCCTTGACGGTTCAGACCCTGCCACATCCGAAACCGCTCAGGTCTACAGCGGCGCAATACCGATGTACGACAGGAGCATTGACGAGAACGTTTACAGCAAATATCAGTTTGAGGACAACAGTCCCTATTCTGTTACGCTCCAGACCAGATTCAATGCAAATCCCGAAAAATTCGACAAAGCCACTGTTGTAAGGGCAGCTGCAAAGTCCGCTGACGGCACGTTCAGCAAAATAGCAACTAAGACTTATTTTATAATGAATGATGACAAGCTTGCCTATTACAAGGATATACCTGTAGTGTCACTTGTTACCGACCCTGATAATCTTTTCGATAAGGATAAGGGCATTTACGTTGCAGGCCAGCAGTATGTTGACTGGAAAAAGAGTCCGCAGTACAATCCGAGAAAAAGTGAATGGGATACAGATAATGCTGCCAATTTCTTCTCAAAGGGCAAGGAGTGGGAGCGTGAGGCTTCGATAACCTATTTCGATAACGGCGAACTCGGCTTTACTCAGAATATGGGCATTCGCATAAAAGGCGCATCCACCAGAAACAGCCAGACCAAAAGCTTTAATGTATACGCAAGAAGCAGTTATGGTGACTCCAAGCTGGACTACAAACTCATCGATGACAATTATTCCGCAGTTGACGGTGACAAGATCAAGCGCTATGATTCGTTCAGTCTGAGATCGGTAGCGTGGGTGGACAGACTGAGAGAGCGTGTGGTACATTCGTCTCTCCGTGACCTGCCTGCACTCGCTATATATGACAGTGACAGATGTATGCTGTTCATAGACGGCGAACTTTGGGGAATGTATGAGATAATCGAGAAGTCCTCGGATTACTACATTCAGTCTAATTACGGAGTTCCTGCCGAAGATGTGGCAATGATAAAGAACGGCGAACTGGAAACAGGTGCAGAAACCGATTATGACGATCTTGAGGCGCTGTGTGATTACTGCCTTGACCACGATCTTTCCGTACAGTCAAACTATGACTACGTTGCTTCAAAGGTGGACGTTGAAAGCCTTATCGACTGCTACTGCGCAGGACTTTATCTTGGAACATGGGACTGGCCGAACCACAACTATCTTATGTGGAGAAACAACGGCAATGCTATAGACGGCAATCCGTACAGCGACGGAAAATGGCGTTTCGGCTCTTTTGATTTTGACTATTCAGTCGGACTTACCTATCAGAGTTTCGGCGGAGTTGAAGGTTATCAGTATGACAGCTTCCGCAAGATGGACGGTGTCAAGGAAGATATGCCCACAGCAATCTTCACGGGTATGCTGAAAAACGAAAGATTCAGACAGCAGTTTGCAGACAAATTCTATTCGTATGCTTACTCGGTATTCGAGCCTTCAAAGATGACTGCTGAACTTGATGCTGAGGAAAACAGATACATGGACTACCTTACCATGACAGGCTGGCGCTGGAACAACGGCAAACCGAACTACGACTTCAACACCTATTGTTCACAGCAGAAGTCCTACTATCATAATGAGATAGAGAAGATGCGCACCTTCTTCAAGAGACGTGCCGAGTATGCGATAGAGGATATGCAGAATTATCTGGGAGTATCGAAGAAATCTGCGACGATCACAGTTACCCGTCAGGGCGGCGGTACGCTTTCTGTTGATTCGGTAAATACTGCGTTTTCGGGAAATGTCTGGACAGGCAGCTTTGAAAACGGCAAAAAGGTAACTCTGACAGCAAAGGCAAATGAGGGTTACAGATTCGCAGGCTGGAGCGGTTCGGTGGTTTCAGATTCTGATACGATCACAGTTACCGCAGATAAAGCGGTTTCACTGATGTGCGTTTTTGAAAAAGTGGAATATGAAAGCGGAGACATCAACATGGACGGCAAAACTGATGTTGCCGATCTGCTTCTTATGAGTAAATATCTTCACGGAAAAGAGAACTTCACACAGTCGCAGTTCAGGCTTGCTGACATGAATAAGGATAAAGCAGGGGATGTTTTTGATCTTATCATGCTGAGAAAGAAGATATTGAAAGGATAAATTTTGATTAAACAGCCGGAGTATTTTAACGTACTCCGGCTGTTTTTTTATCTATATAAATGAATACATTTTTATCGTTCACATTACGGCTATATATGAACAAACTGTTACATTTTTATATTATTAGTATAATATGCATATTATCAATTCAACTATTTGGATATTTTATCATGAAAGTAGCAATTTTTGGTAAGTTAAAAGAATAAATCGCAATAATATACTTGTCGTTTTATCCGATGTGTAATATAATGATGCCATAGATAAAGATTTATGGGGGATTCAAACAACTTTATCCTTTACGTATTTATCTATGATAAAAAGGAGGAAATGAAGAAATGAAAAACAAATCTGTAAGGAGGTCCGTTGCCGGTGTTCTCGCAAGCCTTATGTGTGCTCTCAGCGTACCGGCTATCCCGACTGCTGTTTACAGCACAGCTTATGCTGCAAGCGCAGGACAGAAACTCAGTGTCGGCGGCGGCCAGACACAGCATAAGGGTGATAACGTTGACGGTTACAGCTATGAGATATGGCTCGACCGTACAGGCGGAAGCGGCTCTATGACACTTGGCAGCGGCGGTACATTTGATGCACAGTGGAGCGCTGAAGTTTCACAGGGTAACTTCCTGGCTCGTCGAGGCAGAAACTACGATGCATCTAAGAAGGCTACAGATTACGGCACGATCGTAATGGACTACGCAGCTCAGTATTCAGCAAGCGCTAAGGGTAATTCACGTCTCTGCGTTTACGGCTGGATGAAGGATCCACTGGTAGAATATTACATCATCGAAGACTGGGTAAACTGG
>CADBAC010000354.1 GCA_902792495.1 Ruminococcus flavefaciens
ACAAAGTAAAACGTTCAGAGATGTGATAAACATAATAACGGAGGTGTGAATGTCATGAGAGATATACCAGATTACTTCTGGGAATGGACAGAAATTGATTTTGAACATAATACAGGTGAAAGACTGGTCAAGCCTGACGTTCCACCTGATATATTAAAAAAACTCATTGAAGATGAAAAAAGCGAGTATGAATTAACAGCCAGAAGAACTATTATCAATATTGACCTTGCAACAGGGCAGATAATACCAATTGACGAAGCTGTTAAACGCTACTTTGAAACAGAAGGTGGCTATGAGCATGAATAAGTACATCCTTTCTCCTGCTCAGATAGAGCAGATACAGAAAATCCTTGCTAAATACAGCATAAAAATGCTAAGCGGTGCTATTATAATGATAGTGCCGCTTTTTTAAGGCGGAGTTTATGATGGTATATTATATAAAAATACATGATATAATTTTACAATACTATTGATTTTTGTCATGAAATAATGTAAAATAGAAATATACTATTGCTTATTGAAGAACGTAAAAATAAACTAACAAAAGGAGGTGCTACACCATGAAGGGATACAGGATCGCACTTATCATCGAAGAAATAGACCAGAGCTATCAGAGCGCCGTATTAAGCGGAATTTCTGTCTCAGCTGCCGAATTCGGACTGAATATATCAGCTTTTATCTCGTTCAGCGGTTCTGTCAGCAATCCACGCCACGACGCAGGTGAATTCAATATCTTCAATCTGCCGAATTTCAATGATTTCGACGGCGCTATCCTCCTTACCAATACCATTGGATACGAACCTCTCGCAAATTCCATACACCAGCGTATAAGAGAAGCAGGCATTCCTGCTGTCAGCATCGACAACGATATCGAAGATTTCTATTATATCGGCATCGACAACAAGACAGCTATGCGTGACATAACCGAACACATGATAAACAAGCACGGCCTGACCTCATTCA
This sequence comes from Ruminococcus flavefaciens, assembly GCA_902792495.1. Lineage (GTDB taxonomy): Bacteria > Bacillota > Clostridia > Oscillospirales > Ruminococcaceae > Ruminococcus > Ruminococcus flavefaciens_Z. The sequence continues at coordinate 964 of CADBAC010000354.1, forward strand.
ATTATATCTCAGGCCCGAAGGATAACCCCGAAAGCGCTGCCCGCTTGCAGGCATTCCTTGAAGTTCTTGAAGAACACAACATCATGATAAGCGAAGACCGCATCTACTACGGCGACTTCCGTGCACCGTCAGGCAAAAAAGCCGTTGAATACTTCCTTGATTCCGGCGGCACCATGCCGCAGGCCATTATCTGTGCCAACGATGTTATGGCGGCTTCTGCCATAAACAGGCTTTCTGCCGAGGGCTACAATGTTCCCGAAGATATCGCCGTTACAGGTTTCGATAATACCTATGCGACACATAATTATCAGGTGGAACTCACTTCCGTTGACAGACCTCTCGCACTTTCGGGCCGTATCGCCTGCAAAACGCTTTACAACCACTTCAACAAGATACCGGTTCCTCACAGCAATGTGCTGAGTATGTCCACAAGATTCACGGAAAGCTGCGGCTGTTTCCAGAATGCAGTCACCGATATCTCTCACTTCAAAGAGCTGAATTACAGGAATTATACCCGTTTCGAGACTGCACAGAACCACATGGCAAAGCTGAACAATCTTTCAAGTGAACTTCTCGGATGCAACACCTTTGAGGAGTATATCGACAAGCTGAAGGACTTCTGCCGCCTTGCAAATCCCGACGAGTATTACCTCTGCCTCTGTGAAAACTGGAACGAGGGGGGACTAAAGGACTACACCTACGCAGGTATGATCGACAACACCACTGTTCCTACCACATATACAAAAAGAATGCTTGTCCCCATCGCTTACGTTGACGGACAGTTCTACAACGTGGGAAGCATCAAGAGAAAGCATATCATACCCAATATCGCAGATACTCTCGCCACAGGCAGATTCTACTATATAATACCGCTTCACTTTGCGGAAAGATGCCTCGGATACATGGTAATATCCAATTCAAGGATACCGCTGAACAACTCTACATTCGAGACATTCTGCATATGCCTCAGCAATTCGCTGGAGAATATCCGAAAGATAATATGCCTTGAATACGCAGTAAAACGTCTCGGCAAACTTTACATCCAGGACACTTTCTCAGGCATCTACAACAGAAACGGCTTTGTTCAGGCAACTTCCGGACCTTATAAAAGGTGCATCAGAGAACAGAAGAGCATCATGCTCATGTTCATTGACCTGGACGGACTGAAAATGATAAACGATACCTACGGCCACGATGTCGGCGATACCGCAATATGCTATATCGCAGATGTGCTGGTGCGTTCATGCAATAAGGACGAGATATTCTGCCGTTTCGGCGGTGACGAATTTCTGGTGTTCGCTCCCGAATATTCAGTCGCAAATGCCGAAGCTCTCGTAAACAGGATCAAGGATAATATCATCCGCATAAACAACACAGGCTCAAACCCGTTTGAACTGAGCGCAAGTATAGGCTATATCATCGAAGTCCCCGAGGAGAACGACGAGATCTTCGACTTCGTTACAAAGGCCGATAAGGTCATGTACGAGGAAAAGAAGAAAAAGAAACACTCCCACTACCTGAAATCGTAAAAAGTAAGCCTTTACAGCGTAACTGTGGTACTCTTATAGAAGCTTTATACGCATTTATCGGGGGAAACCTTTCTGAGGAAAGGTTCCCTCTGACGGAGGCCGTCCCCTCTGTCAGCTACGCTGACACCTCCCCACACTGTGGGGAGTCGACCCCGAACCCC
>CADBAC010000355.1 GCA_902792495.1 Ruminococcus flavefaciens
GCCGACTGCTGTAACGTTGCCCCAGCCGTCAACTGTTGCTACCTTTATATCCGAACTCTCCCACTTCTCCGACTTATCTGCGACTGAAGCGGGTTCCATGGTAACGTATGATATATCTTTCTGACCTACATTGAGGTCCATAGTAGTCTTTGTAAGAGTGATCTTGTTTATCTTTCCCTGAGCTGCTGTTGTGGTTGCTGCTGTGGTAGTAGTTGTGGCCGGTGCAGCTGTGGTTGTTGTCGATGTCAGGGTAGTTGTAGTTGCTGATGTTGTGGTCGCAGCAGTAGTTGCTGTCTGTGTGCCGTTTCTTATCTGCTCAAGATATCCGGGAAGATCAAGCGCTCCGCCGACTGAACTATATGCATAGAATGCAAGGATAGTGGAAGCGTCGATACCGTCTATTCTTCCGTTTCTGTCTACGTCAGCCGACTTCTTTATCCTGTCAGTGAAAGTAGCAGCCTGACCGGCAGATGTCTTTGTATACTCAGTTAGTACGGCTGTTGCGTCCTTTGCTGTTATCTGAGCATCACCGTCAACGTCGCCGAGTGTATACGCCATATCAGCAGAAGAACCGCTTTTTTCAACGGTCACAGTTACAGGACTGTAGCCTGATTCTGCCGCTGCGGCATACGGAATTGCCGAACTAAGGCAAAGTGCTGCTGACATTACGGAAGCTGCAATTTTTTTTGTCTTCATAATAACTCCTCATCTAAGAAAAATTCAAAATGGGCAGCCGCCCATTCCCCTCATATCACTTTCGGATACTCTCCGCTATCCGAAGGTTTCACTTATATATACGATCCAAAAAGCAGAAATCGGACACGAATTCCGCCTTATCTGTTAATTATATCACATACTATAAAAAATTAAAAGGAATATCAGGAATTTTTTTCCGTTTTTTGCCTATTTTCGGTAATTTCAATAAAAAAGGCTCCCCTTATGCTCGGGGAGTCCTTAAATTTATCAATAGCTTTATTTCGATAGCTGAAGTATCTTGCTGAGTATTACATTTGCAGCGTCAAACTTCGACATTATCTCCATTTCTTCATCGCCGTCAGCTGTTATCATAGTGATGACATTTGTGTCGGTCCCGAAGCCTGCACCTGCTGTGCGGAGAGAGTTTGCGCATATCATGTCAACATTCTTTGAAGCCAGCTTCTTTCTTGAATTTTCGATGACATTGTCAGTCTCCATGGAGAAGCCGCAGATGAACTGTCCTTCACGGCGGTTGTGGCCGAGATGCTTGAGGATGTCCTTTGTGCGCTTCAGTTCTATCTTCATGTCGCCGTCGGATTTCTTTATCTTGCTGTCAGCTGTGGTAACGGGAGTATAATCCGCAACAGCTGCGGCTTTTATGATGATATCCATATCGTCGGAACGCTCGGTAACTGCGTTGAACATATCCTCTGCCGACTGAACAGGTACAACGTTCACGAACATAGGAGGCTCAACATCCGTGTGTGCCGCAACTACTGTAACGTCCGCACCTCTCAGCATTGCCGCTCTTGCAATAGCGTAGCCCATTTTTCCGCTTGAATGGTTGGTGATGAATCGTACAGGGTCGATGCTTTCACGGGTAGCACCTGCTGTAACAAGCAGTTTTTTACCTGCCATATCCTTTTCAAAGGCTATTTCACGAATTATATACTCAAGGAGAGTTTCCTCCTCGGGAAGCTTTCCGTCACCGATATCACGGTTTGCAAGCATTCCCTTGACAGGCTCGATTATCTCATAGCCGAATTTCTTCAGCTTTTCAAGATTATCCTGAACTATGGGATTATGGAACATATTATGATTCATAGCAGGAGCGATTATCTTCTTGCAGGTGCAGGCCATGACTGTAGTAGTCAGCATATCATCTGCAATGCCGTTAGCTATCTTGCCGATAACATTTGCAGTCGCAGGAGCGATAACAGCTACGTCCGCTTTCTTTGCGATGGAAACGTGCTCTACGCTGTACTCGAAATTGCGGTCGAATGTGTCTATCAGGCATTTGTGCTGAGTGAGAGTCTCGAATGTCAGCGGATGAACGAAATTCATGGTATTAGGCGTCATAGCCACATGAACGTCAGCGCCCAGCTTTGTGAGCATTCTTGCAAGGTTGCATATCTTATAAGCTGCAATGGAGCTTGATACTCCAAGCAAAACGTTTTTTCCTGTAAGCATAGTTATCCTCCATGTATATTATTTACAAAAAGTATTCATTTCTTTCTCAAGCAGACGGTACACATTAGCTATCAGATATCCGTCAGCAATGGCATGATTCAGTCTCACCGTCACTGGCATCATAAGTCTGCCGTTTTCCTCACGGTATTTTCCCCAGTTGACGATAGGCAGGAAATAGAGATATCCGTCAGGAAGTTCCACATTCAGCGAATCATAGGAGAGCCATGATATGAACGACGCATCGAACCAGTTCGGATGATTCTCCGAGTCAAGCAGATACTCCCGTGACTCCTTTGCCTTTTCCGCATCGGCAAGGGCATTTGCGTAAAACTCATCGAAGTCGCCGCTGTAGGCGGTATAAACAGGTGTGCAGGTCTCTGTATCCTCATGGAAGATGTACTGCGTGGGATTTATCACATCGTAGCATATCAGCTCATCCGACTGCCACAAATACGCCATCCTGTAGTCGTCACGGGAATTGAG